>NZ_FRAX01000007.1 GCF_900142465.1 Fibrobacter sp. UWH6 | reverse complement strand
CTCAGCGAAGAGCAGCGCAAGGGCGTGGAGCTTGTGACTTGTGATGGGGCCAAGTGGATAAGGTCAAGCATCGAGGAGTTCCTGCCCAATGCCGAACGGTGCGTGGACAGCTTCCATGTCGTACAGTGGGCGACGGATGCCCTGGACAAGGTCCGTGTGGAAGCCTGGAGGGAGGCCCGCAAGGAACGCTGCAATCCAAAACGGGGCCGAGGCAGGCCCACGAAGGACAGCGTCCCGAAGGACCGCACCGCGGAGGGGATAAAGAACTCCAGGTACGCTCTGGGCAAGGCTCCAGAGAACCTTAGCGAAAGCCAGCAGAGAAAAATAGAGCTCATAGCCAGCCGCTATCCGCGTCTCTACAGGGCATACCAGCTCAAGGAGGAGCTGCGCATCATCCTGAAGATGGACTATGCCGATGCCAGGGAAAATCTGGACAGGTGGCTGTGGCGGGCAAGTCACTCACGCATCGGCCCAGTAAAGGATCTGTACGCAAAGATCAAGCGCAACTACGACGGAATCCTCAACACAATCAGGCTGGGCGTGTCAAACGCAAGGATCGAGGCGACGAACAACAAGATAAAGCTACTGATACGGACTGCCTATGGCTTCAGGAACATGAACAACATGCTGTCGCTGATAATGCTGAGCTGTTCCTATGTAGATGTACAGATAGCCTACGAATGGGAATCGGAATCGAGAGAATCATCTAGCAAGGCTGCCTAAATGCTTCCACACATGTTGATGATGCCTCTTTTTTTTCGTATTGTTTGTTAAAGGTTATGCGCTAAGTTTTTGCAAACGGTAGGCAACCGGGCTCATGTACCCTAGGCTGCTATGCAAGCGCTTGCGATTGTAAAACAGTTCGATATACTTGAATAAATCCTCCTTGACCTCGTCAATATCTGCGTATGTCCTGTGGTGAACTTGCTCCAATCACGAACTGGTTGAAAAGTACCGCAAGGATCCCATCGCAAGGAAGGCTTATATGTCTCTGGAACAGAAACTCAACATCCGCGAAAAGAAAGGTGCCGAAGCCAAGAACAAGGAACTTGCCAAGGACTTCCGCGATGCAGGAATTTCTTTAGAAGTCATTGCCCAACAAACAGGTCTCTCCCCTGAGGAAATAAAGACTCTGTAACCCCAAAGACTTTCTTGTAATTTTAAAAGGCCACACCGATGAAGGCGCGACCCTGTTTTTTTTACTGCAACCACGCGTAGGTTGAGACCCATCGTCTGCTCTCGTTTCCATCCTGAATTCCACCGACCTACAGAGTTCCTTAATCACTCAAGTTCTGCCAGAAGGTCTTCAAGGATATAGCCGTCGCTCATGAGCTGCAAGCCGGACTCGGGCTGTAAAAGTAGTTTATGCGTATTAGAGGCAAAAAAAATCGACAAAGCAGATGTGCAGTCAATATTCTTGAGTTCAGCCAGCTTTTTAACAAGCCGAGCTTCCTTTCGCCAGAGAACTCCATTCTGCATGGCTAGACCTCCTCCCAACGAACAAATTGTAACATCCGATCCAAAACTTCCTGTGAACGGATGCAAATCTGGTGATTCACCTTTTTGTATTGCAACTGGCCGAGGGCTTGTTCAGCAGTTATTATCCCATTCTCGTAGTTCTCGACAGTGTCAATAACGTTGTCGTTAGCAACCCCGCCTTCGACAACATCGTATTGATTTTGCAAACTGCCACCATTGCGGCAATCAATCACATAATCAAGCCATTCCATATCGTAGGCAAGGAATTTCTTATAGCGCAGGCCAAGCGAATCCAGAAGACTGTCATCAAGAGTATATTCGCTGACATAGGCCTTGCCCAAGCCCTTTTTAAAAGCAATAATCTTCGCCCACTTTACGGCCTGTTCATGCAAACTTGTAAGATAGAATCCCTGGCCGAAATCCACCTTTTTGCGTCCAAAATTTGTCTCAGGCTTTTCTACAACTTTATCGGATCCGTGAAACAGAATCATACTTCCCTGGCCTCCCGGTTTTGCAAGGATTCAATAATAAAGTCGGAGACCCAATCAAGGCTCTGCGTATGCAGTTCCTCATAAAATGAAAACAGGCCGTCTTTCACGATTCCGTACTTCTGCAGACGAGCAAACAAATCTGCAGAATCAACACCAAGCTTTAACGCTGCATTTTCAATAGCAGCAACAGCAAGGTGCGTCTTTCGGTAATCCAAGTCATGTGACATGCATTTAACGGCCATGACATCTAAGATATAACAATTTAAAAGCCGTGTCAACAAAGTCAAAACAAAAAGAATACTTCAAGAGCATCCCGCCCCCTGCAATGCAAGGAACTGAAACGGGGGGCGAATCGTAGTGTACAACAATCTCGGAAGCTGGGTTGTGGATCGATAAAAAGCTCTCAGATAAATCGAAGCGTCGCTCCAACTTGTGATTATTTTTTTATGTCCTTCGATTTCTCCCGATTCCTTTTGCGAGTGCCTTTGGACTCAGTTCTCTTTTTCTTGTTTTTTGACAAATCATTGGTCTTTGCTATTACAACAGGATTCCCCTCAACCTTTCCAAAGTTTTTACCACTTCTTTTTCTATACTTGTCGTTTCTTTTTAGATATAGTATAAGTATTCCATAAATAAGAAGCACAAATGGAGTCCAAATAAGTATCCCCCACACGTTTCCCCGTCCTGCATTAACGAAGAAATCTTGGAAAAGCCTTCCTGTATGGTCACATTCAAAATACACAAATCCAACAAAAAGAACGCACGAAAGATTTAATATTATTTTCCACATCTTGTATTAATAATCTACTTGGGTTGCCGTGTTGTCAGAAGGAGCCAGAGCACCAATTCCTTCCCCAGTACTCATTGATTCCTGAGAACTATTTTTATCCGTTGCAACATTTTGCACAAAGTCTACCACAAGATTACCCACTTCATGCTCTACCCTTCCAGGAATGTTTATAACATCATCCTTAACAATCCCAAAAGCATTATCCTTTATGTCTTTCTCGGCATTTTCAAGTCTATTCGCCCATTTATGTTTAGTTGCAACAGCTACACTCTTTTTGTATGTGATGGGCTTTGTTTTTTTGATCGTATTAGCGTATTTAGCTGATTTTGCAATTTTCGCGCCTTTTTCAACAATACTCACACCAAAAAAGCCTAATGCAAAATCGATAATAGCATCGGTAGCTGTATAATTAAATTTTTGACCAAAAAGACTCGCTTCTGCATAATTTTGCGCAACGCCCCACGCAACACTACACACTCCACCGACAACGCCGACATTTCCATCCGGGTCAGTTGTAATAATCGGATTGTTACCAACGTATGTATAAGGACTATCATACTGTCTAGCAGCATCAACTGAAATCTACAATCCGAGCATTGGATCCAGATATCTTGCGCCGAAGTAGTTCAGCTCGGTTTCGTCATCACGTTCTTTACCGGTGAAATTCTCGGTCACCTTGTCGCCTGCGTCAGCGATCAGATCAATCTGTTCGCCGAAGGAGCGGTAGTCATAAGCTTTCTTCACTTCACCGAGGTCAGCAACGTCTGCGTTTGAGGTACTCTGGGTGCCGTACACCAGCATGGTGGAACCAAGGTGGTTCTTGAGATACCATTCGAATTTAGGATTGAATACGCTCCAGTCGGTCGGCTTTCCATTTTCGTCGAGAGTCGTCGATGGCACCACTGGTGCCGAGGCGTCCTCGGGCATGTAGCGGCCCAGGCCCTGGGGCATATTTACGACCACGCGGGCATTTTGGAGGCTGCCGTCACGATAGTTTTCACGAACTTCGGTGCCGATGCCTGTGTAGTGTGTGACGAGTTCCCGTTCCCAGTCAGCGGCATACACGCCATCGGCCTCGTCGGAAACGCAAGCCTTGCTGTAGCGGGTCTTGGACACGCGCCTGCCGGAACCGTCGTAGGCCATGGTCAGCATAAGGCTATCGCCCCTACTGCAACTACGCGTAGGTTGCAGCACAAATCTTAGCATTTCTGGATTTTCCATTCGCCGATGGTGCGTTTTTCGGTATCGAAGGCGGCTCCAATCTTGTACAAGCTCTTCAGCGTTCCGTCGGCTTTGTTCACCACGGAATATGGAAGCAGGTAGCCTTTATCGTCGATCTGTTTTAGGGCGTCATCGACGGTGCCGTTCTTGTCCAGTTTGAACTCGAAAACGTAGACGCTGTCGGCGGTTTCTACCACGGCGTCGGCACGGCCTGCAGCGGTTCGCTCTTCGCTACGCACCAGGTAGGGCGAGGCAATTCTGAAAATCAGGTAAAAAATAGTCCTGTAGTGGAGTTCGTTCTGTTTCTCAATATCGTAGGGAATGCTCGCCATGAACGCACGCATTTCGGTAAGTGCGGTTTCCAGGTTGCCAGCCTTCATCGCCGTGATGAAATGATCCAGAAATTCGGAAGTATCGTCGCCATTTTTAGACGTATAGGTGCACGTCAGAAGATCCAGCAAGCCTTCGCGGACCTCATCATTGGGGAACTGTAACTTATATGGGCGAACCGCATTCTTGTCGTAGCCCTTGATGGTCAGGTATCCACTCTGATAAAGAATGGGAATCGGCGTTTCCGCAGTTTCCGTGGGGGCATCGAAAGAACTCTGCTTGACATCAAAACCTCGGTCGTATTCCTCGGGGCTTAGCTTGTAACGGGCCATGGCTTTTGTAAGAACCGTTGGCGTACCGGAAGCAAACCAGTAGTTCGCTAGATTCAGCTTGCTCAAGGAATTTATCAAGCTAAAGGGATTGTAGATATCCGGAGAGTTTTCGCAGAAATGGTAGCCATCGTACTGGCGCTGCAGGGCAGCAACTGCTTCGTTGTAGGTCATGCCTTGCTTGTCTGCTAGAGCTTGGATTTCGGGCTGCATCTGGGTCAGCAGTTCTTCTTTGGTGATGCCACAGATGGCTGCATACTCGTCATCCATGGTAATGACGTTCAGGTTATTCAACTCGCTGAAGATGCTGAGCTGGCTGAACTTGCTGATACCCGTAAGGAATACAAAACGCAAAATGCCACCAAGCGCCTTGAGCGGGGCGTAAAGGTCACGCATACGGTTGCGAACCTTTTCCTGCAAAGCAGCATCACCCATAGCCTCGAGAACCGGGGCGTCGTATTCGTCGACAAGAACAACAACCTGTTCACCGGTCTGCGCATTGGCTGCACGAATCAAAGAAGAAAGACGACTTCCCCAAGCCTGGTTAGAACTATCATTGTTTATGCCATATTTTTCTTCATTTGCCGCTAGAATTTCGTTCATATTGGAGGCGAAAGTTTCTGCTTCCAAGTTCTTTACCGTACTCAAATCCAGGCGAATGACCGGATACTTTTTCCACTCGGTCTCCAAACGTTCCATGGCAAGGCCGGTAAACAGTTCCTTACGACCCTCGAAATAGTATTGCAAGGTGCTAATCAAAAGCGACTTTCCAAAACGGCGGGGACGGCTGAGGAAATAATATTGGCTTGTATGCGTCAAGTTATAGACAAGATCAGTCTTATCTACGTAATAGTATCCGTTATTGCGGACTTGAACAAAATCCTGCACGCCGATTGGAAATCTCTTTAATGCCATGTCTCTAATATAACATTTTTAAAGAAACGCGTTGGACCTGTTGAATTTTCAATAGAGGTTTCACCCTCTTATCAAATCACGCCATAGTCCACTTTTTTTACATCCAAATAAGTTTTGTTCGTCTCAAAAAGAGCCAAAAATCTTTTCTTTGAAAAATCAAATCCCCAGACTGACCTCCATCATCATCATTACACCAAAGATAATACTTCACATAATATACGAATGGAACGGGCTCTTCGTCTTTATAAAAAGAAAAAAGACCATTTAATGCTAAATTGAAAAATAATTCTTCTGACAAAGAATCACTAGCAATCGTTTCTGTAAATTTCAAAGCACTTATTTTCTTTTGCTAGAAATTAATTTTACAAACTTTAGCTTCAGCGTACTTTGCATCCTTTGTACGCTCGTTTTTTATAGCAGCGCTGCAAAAAAAAACATTTCCTCCTTCAAAATAAATTTCAAATTTTTGATTACAACGATATATTGTGCTATCTAAAACAACTTTCTTCAGAGGACTTTTAAAACTTACGTTACATTTGGAGCCAGACACTTTTGACGCATATTCAACATAATTGCCAGGCAAGGCATAATCAGCGTCATAGTCTGGTGATGCATAAACAAGATAAAAACTAATTAGAAAGAAAAATGTAAAAAAAGCATTTTTAATAACAACCCATAATTGTGTATCTCATACCCAGTGCATCCAATATAGCCACTTCTATTTAAAATAAAATTCAGAACGTAAGAATAAGGGAAAAAAAGACGACGCAGCCCGAAAGCTACGCCGCTCTTTGTGGTCTCCTAACCAACAACTCTTTCTAACCTTCAAACTCTAAACACAACAAACAGGCGTCCCTGCAAGGCATGCCAAATCCATACAAACACCACACTTTTAGGAAAGTATACTTGGGCGAGCCAAATGCTCTAACCGCAAGATCAATCCTCCTAAACCCAAATGTGACTTACGTCACGCCCCTTTTACCGACGCCAAATTTATAAAAAAGTTTACGAACATGCAACAAAAAAATTCAACTGCAAGAAAAAAAGTACTATTGAGTACTATAGCTACCTATTTTCTAATGTACCGCCGGCGTATCGAAGCACAACACGGTCCGACTCGATAGATGGCTTAGGCGGAGGAGGCGGAGCCACCTCTACAACAGGAGCAGGAGCCGTCGGTTTCCTATGATTGTAATCCCTAAAGGACTAATAAAAAGGCCTCACGGAAGTGAGAATTTTTTTTTATTGCATAAACCAGTATGTGATGTATCCTTGGAAAATGTGCTCATGAAAACCCGTATTTTTAAAAATTTCCATTATTCCGATACTGTATCGTATGCCAAAATCAATTCTTTGAAATTTATAGCCAAAACCGATGGTGCCATCAACCAACATTTGACTGGACGGATTTGATTTCGGTTTAAATTCCTCATCCGCGATTGTCACGCGTTCGTCAAAGCTAGTCAGCTTGACGTCAGGTCCAAGAGTTAGGAACATGTGGTTATCAAAAAAAACGTCGAATAACATTCCCAAGCGCAGAGAAACTAGAGTCAGTTCTTCCTCGGCATCTTGATCAAGATATTTAAACTTTACGGTATACCCATTTACATCGAGAGCGATTTCAGGAACAAAGGTCAATGAGTATCCGTTTGGTGAATATGATGAGAAAATCGGAATTGCAAATCTTGCTGCAATCAAGGACGTGCCTGCACCACTGCCTTCATCAAAATCGCTTGGCAATCCGGAAAGCATGTTGAATGACAATCCAGACATGATTCCCACGGAAAAATTATCAAAGGATTTTGCCATCGACATCGTAACGCTCAAGAGCAAGGCCAGGAGAGTAATTCTAATCTTCATGATTACCTCCTATATTCTTTTAAAGTGAAAAACGGAATTTCTCGATTATAATAATCCCTGTTTTCGAAATTTGCTTCACTACTGACTATCTGTTTCAAGATCATGTCAACAGCCAAGGATACATAGTGACCCTTTGAATCTGTAATCTTGAATCGAGCCCTGTTCTTTGAATCGCCGTAAATGACATTTCCTATAAGGACTGTCGTATCGTTTTCCACCCAATTGTCATCTAAGTAGTAACCACTAAAACTGATCTTGTCGTTTGGATGTTCCAAATTACCCATGGTCGGAATAAAGTCATCGCCCTTAATGTAATTCTTTATGGAATTTGAATAGGCAATCAATGGCTTAGGCTCCTTCCCCTCTTCTGTCAACTGAAGGCTAAGGATAGAGGCTTTCGAAAACCTGCTTTCGTTTACAGTGTAATGATTCCCATTGGGACTTGATGAGGTCTGTATTGTATTTGTTGCGAAACTGTCAAAGGAAAGGCCGCATTTAGAAGAACCGTTGTCGCAGCTGAACGAAAAAACGACCCCCTCCAAGTCGGTCAGGGCAACCTCGTTTTCCAATTCCTTTTGATTAACCGTGTAAGAATCAGCGTAAGTGCAGCCCAATAGCAGAGCCGATACAAACGATAGTGCAAGAAATCTCTTTTTCATCCGAATAAAACCTCCTAATCTACCAACGTGCAATATAACTACAAATTTTATAAAGGGCGTAAAAAAAATCAAGGCGAATTACCGAAGGATCAATCGGGAATTTTAGACTTTACCGTGGAGCATCCCCAAAAAAGAGAATGACAAGGGAATAAGAAAAGCGACGCAACCCCCAGGCCGCGTCGCCTTTCTTGTGGTCTCCTAACCAACAACTCAACAACGCAAAACAGCAAGTGTTTTGCTTAATCCCAGAAACTAGATGGCATCACCCACCTTACGTCCTAATCAAAAATGTAACGGAAAGATTTTTTAGAATCTAACCCCAAACGTAAACAAATTTAGTTAACAAGCAAAGAATTGTCCACATACTTAACTTTTACAAAAAAGAAACCCCGCCGGTATTTATCCGACGGGATTTCTTTGATTTCAATTTAGCCCATCAACCTTTGCGGCATTAGAGCTAATTTGAGGTGATTACTTGTCGAGAACGATCAAAGTAACGGTGCGCTTGCCAACCTTAACCGGCTTAGACAGGTCAACATCCTTAGCCTTCTTGGAAGGATCGTTTGCCCAACCTTCCTTCAGCTTTTCGGAGGACTTGTCCAAGACCTGCATCTTAGCCTTGCCCTTGAAGCCCGGGATATCCAGCTTCAATTCGTAGTCGCTGTAGGGGCTCTTGTTGATGACCAGGAGGCTCTTCTTCTTACCATTTTCGGTGTAGTAAGTAGTGAGGAGAGATTCCTTATCGCCAGTGATGGTGGTCTTGAGGAGCTTGCCGCGGAGAGCGTCAGAAGCCATCTGGAATGCCCAGTAGCTGGGACGCGGGCAGTTCATGCATTCTTCTGCAGAACGGGTCAGGTAACCGTAGTCACCGCCTTCCGGAGTGATGTCGTTGTGGATATCCCAGTACTGTGCGTTGTCAACATTTTCAGTTGCGAGCATAGCCAGGTAGTCAGCAACGAACAGGCCGTTTTCGAGAGCGATGGTCTGCGGACCCGGGTTGAAGTCAACAGAGTTCCATTCGGTGAGCCACAGTTCGATCTTCTTGTCCTTGTTGAACTTCTTGGTCCACTTATCTACGGTCTTGTGCAGACGGCTGTAGATCGGGGTCAGGTCCTGAGGAGCAGAGAGCATGGCGAAGTCGTTTTCTTCACCGAAGTGCTGCGGATAGTGGTGAACGATAAGACCGTCAGCGATGTCGCCGGTTTCGCGGAGAACGTTTTCGTTCCAGTCGCCATCGAGAACGCCGAGCACAGCAACCTTAATGGTCGGGTCAACCTTCTTCATAGCTTCGATGAACTTACGTGCGCGCTTACCATAAACGGTACCGCCGTCCTTACCATACTTTTCGTAGTACGGGTGCCAGTTACCGTAGACTTCGTTACCGATTTCCCAGTACAGGATGTTGGCCTTCTTGTCTACGTTAGTGTGCTTAACCCATGCTGCAGCTTCCTGTTCGGTGCCGGAACCGAAGTTCACGGTGAACATAGCGTTGGAGCCGGTCTTCTTCAACCAAGCGAGGAATTCGTCGGTATCGACCATCCAGTCGTGGTTGTCGAGGATTTCCTTCCAGTGGTCGTCATCAGCACGGAGACCACCCGGGTAACGGATAATGCCGTGGTTGATGCGCTTTGCATATTCCCAAGTCTGGGTCTTGAACTTCTTGTTGTCCAGCATGTCGCCGTCCCAGAGGGCAGCGTTGATACCGAAGAGGCCACCAGAGATGTTCGGGTTGATCACGTCGGAAGAACCCTTGACGTCAACCTTGACAACTGCCGGACGGGCAGCAGCCTTGACTTCCTTCTGGTTGGTCAGCTTAATGTTATCGATTTCGAAGGAACCGTTAGAACCTTCTCCACCCGGTTTGAAGTCCAGAGAAACAACACCCTTCAGGTCGAAGAGGCCGTTTTCCTTTGCTTCAGGCGGCTGGTAGTACGGGAACTTGCTGAAGTTACGGAACGGAACAATCACAGTGGTACGACCGCGAGGTACACCGGTGTTAGCAACGAAGAGTTCGCTGCCAGCGTCGCCGACCTGAACGGTAATAGACTGCCACGGACGTTCGGAGTAAACGTCGAACATGATGCCCCAGTGCTTGGTCCAGTCACGGTCAGCAGCCGGGCGGTTGTTCTTCTTGAGGTCGAGCACAACGTCAACCCAGTCAGACATTTCGAAATGCTTGACGTTGAGGGAGTTGCCATCGAGCTTGGAAGTCTTGAACGGAACATCAACTTCAACCTTGGACTTCGGGCCCTTAGACGGTTCCCACTTGTCGCCGTTGAACTTGCTTTCGAAGTCAGAAATTACGTAGTCAGGAGCATTGCCCTTCCAGTTATCCCACTTGATATCCGGGTCAACCCAGTCGATATTTTCGGTGAAGGTAACCTGGTCAACGTAGATGGTCACAGGAGCCGGCTTACCCGGTTCACCCTGGTTTTCACCCTTGCCGACAGAGAAGCGGAGTTCCTGAATCTTGTTCCACTGGATATCCTTAGCAACTTCGGCCTGCTTGTTAGCGTCCCAAGCCTTACCCTTGTCGCCGAACTTCTTCAGAGGAATCTTGACGAGCTTCCAATCGGTACCAACCTTGGCGCCTTCGATCCAGTCGTTGAGGCTAATCTTGGTCTGGCTCTTGATATCGTTGCCCTGGTTGTCCAGAATACCAACGTATACCTTTTCGCCACCGAGCTTACCCTTGATCCAGAAGTAGAGACCACCCTTGTTACGGACCTTGGACAAGTCAACATACTTGCCTTCGCCCAGAGAGTAGGTCACACCGGACCAGTCGTTGTTATCGATGTAGAGAGCGAGAACGTTCTTGTTACCCGGAGTCTTGGAGTCAGCTTCACGCTGGGCAGAGAGACCACCGTAGCTGTAGCTGAAGCCCTTCAGGCCATCAGAGTAGAAGATGCCGTTGGCAACGGGCTTAGCCTTGCCGTCCAGCTTTTCGGGGTTCTTAGGACCGTCGATGACGTCGTTGTTTTCATCCCAGTAAACCATCTTGGCCTTGGGCTTGGCCTTCTTGTTACCCTTGACGATTTCGATGTTGTCAACCCAGACTTCGAAAGTCTTTTCGGCGCTCTTGTCGATAGAGAAGCGGATTTCTGCAATCTTATCCCAGTCGATACGTGCGGGGAATTCAGACTTACGGGTGTTGTCCCAGTAGAGACCACGATCCGGGAAGTCGACCAGAGGAATGGAAACCTTCTTCCATTCGGTAGTGACGGAGCCACCTTCGATGTACTTGTTCATGGGAAGAACGACCTGAGTCTTCTTGCCGTCAGAAACTTCTTCATCGAGGAGACCGACCTTAACAGTTTCGCCACCCTTTGCGCCCTTGATCATGAATTCGAGCTTGGAGTCGAGCATGAACTTGTTCAGGTCGAAAGTTTCGTTGTAAAGGCAAACGGAAGCACCGGAATATTCGCTGGGGTCCAGCTTGATATTCAGAGCGGACTTGGACTTGTAGCCGCCGTCCTTCGTAATGGTGATACCCTTGCTCTTGCCGCCGTATGCGTAGTCGAAGCCACCCTGGCGATATGCATCGTCAAAGAACTTGTAAGGAACTACACGAGGTGCTTTCGGCTGAGCCATTGTAGCTGTCACACCAAAACCCAGAAGGGCAATGGATGCAGCAGTCAATGTACGCTTCATCATATATCGTATCCTTTTGTTTGTGTTAGTTTGATCTTTGTTTTAATTTGCTATTCGAAATTAAATCTTTTGAGGCCAAAAAAGGTGCACGCGGCGCGAAGTCGCGTACACAGATTGAACCAAAATTACTTGGCTTCCTTCAGCATCTTTTCAACCAGTTCGGGGCTGAAGCGATCCTGGCGCTTACCGTTGATGTAGAAGTTCGGGGTGCCCTGAACGCCAACCTTGACGCCCAGATCGAAGTCCTTCTGGATGCGAGCGTTCATGGCATCGTCCAGGACGCGGTCCTTATTGAACTGTTCAATGTTCAGGCCAACTTCCTTAGCAACTGCTTCGAAGGTGGAGTCGGTCAGTTCGCGGGAATGGGGTGCCAGGGCATAGCGGAATTCCCAGAACTTGCCCTGCTTCTGAGCGGCAATGGCTGCTGCAGCTGCCGGCTTGGCGTTAGCATGGAAGGACAGCGGGAAGTTCTTGTATATGAACTTGATTTCGCCCGGGTGCTTGTCCATGAGTTCCTTCATGGTGGGAGCGATGCGAGAGCAGTACGGGCACTGGAATTCGGTGAATTCCACGATAGTCAGCTTGGGGTTGGTGGTGTTGCCGAAGACCGGAGATTCGTCAACGGGAATGTCCCAGACCTTGTTGTCTGCTTCCATTTCAGCCTTGGCAGCTTCGAGAGAAATGCCTCGCTTGTCGAGAGCGTACTTAAGAATTTCGAATTCTTCCTTAACCTGGTTGAAATCCTTTTCGAGCTGGTCGAGGCGAGCCTGCTGGTTGAAGGAACCACCGGCGGAAGCCTGGTTACAAGCAACAAGACCAGCAACACAAATAGCCATAGCGGCAATGGAGAGACGTTTCATTTTTTTCCTTTTAGTTGAACAAAGTCTAGCAGGCGTGGTCCGCCCGCAATTTTGAGGAAATATATATAATAGAGGAGAGACGAGAGAGAAGAGACGAGAGAATATGGCCCAAAAAGGCTTGTGGCGAGATATCTGATATGAGCTACCAGGTATGAATTATCAGATATGAGATATGAATTGTGAATTGTTCTGATTGCCCCAAAGCACCGCAGGTGCGGCCTAATACCTAAAAGGCCGTAAGGCCGGCCTAATATCTGTAGTAAGGTATGAGGTGCGTTCTGTATTCACTATTTGCTCATCTCAGCGGATTTGCGTCGCTCTTGTACCATTCCATGAACTTGGCGATGCCGTCGTGGAGGCTCCAGTGGGGTTTGTATTCGCACTGCTGTTCTAGCTTGGTGGTGTCGGCGTTGGTCTGGTAGACGTCTCCTGGCTGCATGGGCAGGAATTCCTTCTTGGCGGGTTCGCCATAAGCGTTCTCGATTTCGCTGATGAAGTCCATCAGCTTTACCGGATTGCTGCAGCCGATATTGAAAATGCGGTATGGAACGTTGTTTTCACAGTTTGCGGCCTCGGGTTCGCGGTCCAATACATGAATAGAACCTTCAGCAATATCGTCGATGTAGGTGAAGTCGCGGATCATGTCGCCATTGTTAAACACCTTGATTGCTTCGCCCTTGGATATGGCTTTGGCAAAAAGCATAGGTGACATGTCGGGGCGGCCCCAGGGACCATAAACAGTGAAGTAGCGGAGACCGGTTACCTTGATTCCGTAGAGCTTGGCGTAAGCGTGGGCCATCAGCTCGTTGCTCTTCTTGCTTGCGGCGTAGAGGCTCACCGGGGAATCGACTTTGTCGTCTTCGCTGTAGGGAACCTTGCTGTTGAGACCGTATACAGAACTGCTGGAGGCGAATACCAGGTAGGGCACCTTGGTATTGCGGCAGGCTTCAAGAATGTTGAGGAAGCCTACCATATTGCTCTGCATATAGGCATAGGGGTTGGTAATTGAATAGCGGACTCCGGCCTGGGCCGCAAGGTTCATGACCTTGTCGAATTTTTCGGAGGCGAAGAGGGTGTCCAGGGATTCCTTGTCTGCAATATCCATGCGGATAAAGCGACAGTTGGACCACTTGGTACTGGTCAACATTTTGCCAAATTCAAAATTGCTGTCCGGCTGTTCAAAACCGTTTTCACGAAGTCTTCCGTACTTGAGACGCTGATCGTAATAGTCGTTGATATTATCAAGCCCTACAACTTCATCGCCGCGATCTGCAAGCATCTGCATAATCTTGGATCCGATGAAACCTGCTGCACCTGTAATCAGAAACTTCATTTATACCTCTAACTTTTCCGTCCCAAATATAAAAAAAAGCGGCCCTGTGGCCGCTGATTTACTTAGCGCTTTTTCTTCTTTTTGTAGCTGCCATAAGAGCCGTAGGATCCGTAGGATCCGTAGTGACCATAACCATGACCGTCGGATTCGCAATGGTTCATCACGAGGGCGTGAGGCTTGTTGCCGCAGCGTTCGATCTTGATCATGGCTTCCTTGATCTGTTCCATGGAATGACGTCCGTAATGGAGAACGAACAAGGCGAAATCCACAACCGGGAAAATCAATTCGGAGTCAGTGACCAGATTCAGAGGCGGAGTATCTACGATAATGGTGTCGTAGGTTTCCGAAGCGCTATCAAGGAGTTCCTTGAACTTGGTTCCGCGCAGCAATTCACTGGGAGAAACATCTGTTATACCGGCACCGATTACAAACAAGTTTTTTGTGATGGAGTCTGCGACAGCGCTTTCCAGTGTGCATCTTCCAGAAAGTACGTCGCCGAGACCTTGCTTGTGATGGCTGTAGACCACACCACGGCGCATGTCGGCGTCGATCAGCAAGGTCTTCTTGCCAGCGGCAGCATACAGGGCGGCCAGGTTCTTGGATACAAAGCTCTTGCCGACGCCAGGAATCATACCGGTGACCATGATAACCTTCTGTTCACCCACAGAGAAATCAATTGCAGTATAAAGGGAACGGAAAGCTTCGCTGGCAGGATCCTCGGGATCTTCTTCGACGAGAGGCAGGGTGTTCTTGCCCTTCTTGCGGAGGCTGAGGATGCTGTTTTCGGACTTGGGAATCTTGGCGTAAACGCTAACGCCAGTTTCGCGTTCAATTTCAAGAGAGCTACGCACGCCACGCTTGGTCATCTGGAGCAGGTAAATCAGGAGGGCGCCCAGGAGGAAGAAACCTGCAATGCAGCCGATCAAGATCAGCTTCTTGTTGGGCTTGCTAGGCTTGCGTTCAATCTGAGCGTAGTCCACAATGCGGACGTTGCCCACTTCACCAGCACGGACCACACGGAGCTGCTGGATGTTGTTGAGCATGGAAGTATACTGAGCGTTGTTCACGGCAACTTCTTCCTGAAGGCTAATCACTTCCTGCTGAGTCAATGGCATCTTGGCGGCAGAAGATTTCAGTCGGGCCAGCTCGGCGCGCAGACGATCCTGCTGCTTTACAATGGTGACCACGGCCGGATGCTCATCCTTGAACAAACGGGTCTGTTCCTGACGCTTCTGTTCCAGTTCAAGAATCTGCTTTTCGAGGTTGGCTTCCTTTTCAAGGTGAGTGCGGGTTTCGCCGCTCAGGTCCACGGAACCAATCTTATGACGGTAGTCGGCCAACTTCTTTTCGGCGGAATCAAGTTTTGCCTTAACACCGGGCAGCTGATTTTCAAGGAATTCCAAGGTCTTTTCTGCTTCAGCACTGCGCATTTCAACATTCTGGCGCAGATAAATATTGGCGATGGTGTTCAATATGGAGGCGGCACGGTCTGCATACTGATGCGTATAGGAAACGCCGATGATGCCGGTCTGCTTACCCCTTTCAGCAACGTTCAGCTGCTTCACGAGTTCACGAACTGCGGCCAGCGGATCAGATTCGACGAGAACGAACATCTGGCCGGGTTCTGCACGGAGAGCCTTGACCTGGATAACCAGGGAATCTCCTGCGTAGGGGGCAGAAACAGGTTCACCTACCCTGCCTTTTACCAGTTCCGTATCTTCCGGGGTAATGACAATGAATTCATCCTGACCGGTAACCAGGGCATACCATTTTTCGGTAATGGCAATTTCAGGAATATGCAGGTTTTCAAGGTCCATACGTCCTTCCTTATGGGTCAGACGTTTCATGGGTCCCTTGGGATAGGCGTTAAAGCAAAGTCTTTCCTGTTCGACGACGTAGCTCAAGACCATGCGGCTCTTGAGAAGTTCGATTTCTGCTTCTGCGGGGCTGGCTACATCAAGGAGTGCGCCCATTTCGCCCATGGCCTTTCCGGCCTTGTTTCCCTTAACATCAATTTGAAGAAGAGCGTCGCTAGTATATTGCGGGCGAACCCAGTTAGAGGCCAGGAAACCTACAACAGTACCGACGACTAGACAGAAAAACAGGAATAGCTTGTGCTTAAGAAGAATTCCTAGAACTTCGAGGAGATCGATTTCGTCGTCGTTCTTTGCACTGCCTGTATTGGATCCGTTTTTTGTGTTAACTTGAGAGTTATCCATTTTTAACCAATATTCCCGTCAGAAAATCTTTTTACGCGGTATTTAAACAAATTCTGAGCAAATATAAAAAACTTTCAGTATTCCGAAAGGTTTTTGTAATATTTTGTGTTGATTTAAGCACAATAAAAAACACCCCGTAAAAACGGGGTGCCTTCAGACTTTTGGGTCAAGAATTACTTGCTCTTCTTGGCAGTCTTCTTTGCAGCCGGCTTCTTAGCCTTGGGAGCGGAAGCCTTGCAGAAGTCAACGTATGCCTTCAGCACGTCGCAGAACACTTCGTCCGGAGTGTTGTCGCCAACGATGTGAGAAATGATCTTCTTGTTGTACTTGGAAAGAACCTTGGCGGTGGATTCCTTGTAAACCTTGAGGCGGTTCTTGATAACAGCTTCGTCTGCGTCATCCTTACGGCCTTCGATCTTGGCGCGGTTCAGGAGGCGAGCAACGATGGTAGCTTCATCCTTGATGTCGAGCACGAAGATGTGCTTCACGTCGACGATGGATTCGATGAGCTTGACCTGTTCAACGGTACGAGGAATGCCATCCAGGAGGAGGGTGTCCTTTTCGGGATTCAGCTTGTTGGTGTTGACAAGACCTTCAACATAGCGGCCGAAGATTTCAACGGTAGCTTCGTTGGGAACCAGGAGACCCTTGCTGGAGTAGGAAGCGAGGAGCTTGCCAGATTCGCTGGAGGGAGCGATGCCGCGGAAGATGTCACCAGTGGAGAGGTGCTTGAGAGAAGTGGTAGCAGCGAGCTTAGCGCCGACGGTACCCTTACCGGAACCCGGTGCACCGAAGATAAGAACGGCAGAAATCTTTGCCATGATATTGTCCTTTGGTTGATTGTTTGAATTATTTGCAGTCAAAAGATAGTAAATAAGGTATGAGGTGTGAGGTCGGCCTGCGGCCTAGAGGTCGGCTTACGCCTAGAGGTAATTACCCATTCTCCGGCATCAACCTCTAGGAGCGAAGCTCCGACCTGATCACCTCTAGCACCGTCAGGTGCGACCTGTACCTAACTAGGCAATGCCTCGGAAGTAAACTTCAGCTTGCCATCCACCACATCCAGGGAAATCGTGGAGAAGTCCTTGTAGATTCCAAGGAGGAGTCCTTCGGCAATTTCATCTTCGATCAACTGCTGAATGGAACGACGGATGGGGCGGGCGCCCAGGGCGGAATCGTAATTGTGACTAACTACAAATTCCTTGGCGGCCTGGGAAACTTCCAGCAGGATTCCACGTTCAGACAAGTTCTTCTGCAAGAAGGTCAGCTGGATATCCACAACAGAAGACAAGTCCTTCTTGGTCAACGGACGGAACACAATCTGTTCGTCGATACGGTTCAGGAATTCCGGAGAGAATACACGCTTTACTTCTTCGCGGATAGCGGTTTCCATACGTTCGTAGTCGTCGGTCTCCCCCATCTTGGTAAAGCCCATGCCAGAGCTATGGCGGACTTCGCGGGCGCCGGCATTACTGGTCATGATGATGATTGTATTCTTGAAGTTAATCTTGCGACCATAGCTATCGGTAAGAATACCATCATCCAGAATCTGGAGTAGCAAGTTGTAAACGTCCGGATGAGCCTTTTCAATTTCATCCAGGAGCACCACGCAATAAGGGCGCTTGCGGACCTTCTCGGAAAGCTGTCCGCCGTTATCTTCGAAGCCAACGTATCCCGGAGGCGCACCGATCAGGCGGCTAATGCTATGTTTTTCCATGTACTCGCTCATGTCGATACGAATCATGGATTCTTCGCTACCAAACAGGCTCAAGCTCAAGACCTTGGCAAGTTCAGTCTTACCCACACCGGTGGGACCCAGGAACAGGAAGCTACCCATGGGGCGCTTGTTATTGCGAATGCCGGCGCGGGTACGGCGGATTGCCTTTACGACTGCATCTACGGCCTGATCCTGACCAATAACACGTTCCTTGATTTCGTCACCCAACTTCAGAAGTTTCTGTGCTTCTTCGCCAGCCAAGCGGCTAACAGGAATGCCGGTCATCTTACTGATGCAATCGCGGATTTCGTTTTCGTCAACTACGGGAAGTTCTGCGGAATCTTCCTTGTTGAGAGCTTCGCGGCGTTCTGCAATCTGGTTTGTAAGAGCTTCAATCTTGTCGCGGAGGGCGGCAGCCGTTTCGTACTGCTGTTCGGCAATAGCCTCTTCCTTCTGCTGGAGGGCTTCTGCCAAGGCATCTTCCATTTCCTTCAAGTCCTGAGGTGTGCGGATGGAATTCAGGCGGACACGGGCTCCTGCTTCATCCAAGACGTCGATGGCCTTGTCCGGTAAGAATCGGTCGGAAATATAACGTTCTGCCAAGGTGACGGAGGCGCGAATGGCTTCGGGTGTATAACGGACCTTATGATGTTGCGCATACTTGGCTCGCAGACCTTCCAGAATCTGGATGGAATCTTCAGAAGAAGGCGGGTTCACCACGATGGTCTGGAAACGGCGTTCCAGGGCGGCATCCTTTTCGATGTACTTGCGGTATTCATCGATGGTGGTCGCGCCAATGCACTGGAGTTCGCCACGGGCAAGTGCAGGCTTGAAAATATTGGAAGCATCCAAGCTACCTTCAGAACCGCCTGCGCCTACGATGGTATGCAATTCATCGATGAAAAGAATGACGGAATTATCTACGCGCTGAAGTTCCATAATAAGGCCCTTCACACGTTCTTCAAACTGTCCGCGGTACTTTGTGCCTGCCACCATGGCTGCCACATCAAGGCTAACTACGCGCTTGTTGGCCAACAGTTCCGGAATCTTCTTCTGGGCAATCTTCAGTGCAAGACCTTCGATAATGGCGGTCTTACCCACACCCGGTTCACCGATGAGTGCCGGATTATTCTTCTTGCGTCGGCAGAGAATCTGGATCAGACGTTCAATTTCTGCTTCACGACCGATAATCGGGTCCAGCTTACCCTGGCGGGCCATAGCGGTCAAGTCGCGGCCAAAATGTTCCAGAATCGGAGTCTTGGAGCGGGACTGGGAACGAGCCTGCTGACGGGTTTCACCAACGCGGGGCTGACCTTCGCGGGGCTGTTCTCCCCCGAAAGGACCTTCGCCAGCCATACCCTCTTCGCCGGGAACCTGGGATTCCATAGCATCGCGCTTGATCTGCTGCAGAGCCTGCTGGAAATTTTCAAAGGTGACGCCGAAAGTGGAAAGTGTACCTGCAGCGGGAGATTCACTCTGCTGCAAGATGGCAAGCATGAGATGTTCAGGACCGATGTACTGGTCCCCTTCGTCCTTGGCGATCTTTGCCGCATTGAACAATGCAGCCTTACAACGAATAGTAAACGAAAGGAGTGCGCCGTGAGCATCGCCCACAGTCATGATTCCACCGTTAGAAGTCAAAGAACGCTGAACATTTTCGCCCAGTTCATTCAAGTTCACCTTGAGGGCGGTCAAGGTTTCTGCTGCAAAGCCGGAATCTTCACGGACCAGTCCCAGCAGTAAATGTTCTGTGCTAATGCTGTCGCTGCCCAAATTGCGGGCTGCCATGCGAGCGGCCTGTAAAACCGCCTTAGCCTTCTTCGAAAAAATACCGTTAATATCAGACATAACTTTTACCTAAAAATTCTCATTCACTATCGTTTTTATAGTTAGCGCTTGTCTACTTGACGTCCCATATTTTTTTATCAAACGGATCCATCTTACTTTTTAAAGGACGTTATTCGATACTCTGGATCAAACCGTTATGCATCACCACTCGGCGTTTAGCGAACTTGGCCAACATCTCGTCGTGGGTTACAATGAGGAACGCCTGGTTGAACTTCTCGTTCAGTTCGCCGATCAGTTCGTTAAGCTTTGCGGAATTGGCTTCGTCCAGGTTGCCGCTGGGTTCGTCGGCCAGCACCAGATCCGGCTTGTTCATCAGGGCGCGGGCTATGGCGATGCGCTGGCGTTCACCACCGGAAAGTTCGCGGGGCAAGTGCTTCAGGCGGTCTTTCAGGCCAACGGTTTCCAGAAGCATCTCGGCGCGTTCGCGGCATTCGGCTTCGCTTGTTCCGAGAATGCGACCCGGTACACAGACGTTTTCGAGAGCGGAAAATTCGCTGAGCAGATGATGGAACTGGAACACGAATCCCACTTGAGCTCGATGGTACATGTCACGTTCATGGCTGCTGAACTTCGAAAGTTCCTTTCCCTTGAACAGAATTTCGCCAGAAGTGGGAGTATCCAGCATACCCACCAAATTCAGGAAGGTGGATTTACCGGAACCGGAGGAACCTGTAAGAGCGACTAGTTCGCCAGCGTTCATTGAAAAATTAACGCCCTTCAGAATTTCCAGCTGTTCACCAGTTTCGCTAAAGACACGACGCAAATCGCGAGTTTCCAATAGGCATTGAGGTACGAGGTTATCAGGTCGCTCGCAAAGCGAGCTAGAGGTTACACTGGTCTGTACCTCAGCATCATTCTTTAAATCAATACTCATTATTACCTCAAAGCGACCTAATTCGTATGCACATATTAAACACCTCCAGGAGCGAAGCTCCGACCCCATACCTCAGAGGGCGAAGCCCGACCTCACTACTCATGTCTAATGGCTCCTACGGGGTCAAGTCTGCTGGCTTTCCAGGCAGGAAGAATGGTGGCGGCCACACAAAGAGCGATGCCGATAACAAAAATCAGGACCACATCCAGAACATGAACCGATATGGGGAAATAGGGAATCACGTAAACGTCGCCAGGCAACTTGATAAAATGGTAAGCTTCCTGAAGTTTGCACAAAATCAAACCGATGGAACCTCCTACAATGGTTCCGCCCACGCCAATGAAACTGCCCATGAGCATAAAGACGCGCATGATTCCTGCCTTGCTGAAACCCATGCTGCGGAGGATGCCGATTTCCTTGGTCTTGTCGATTACCACCATGATCAAGGAACTGATGATGTTAAATGCGGCCACAAGAATAATCAGGCAAATCACTGCAGCCACGATAAACTTTTCATAGTTCATCCACTTGAGCAAAGTGATGTTCTTGGTCTTCCAGTCCATGGCGTAGTAAGGATAACCAAGCCAAGTGCCAAGACTGTCTACAGCCTCCCCAGCCTTCCAATGGTCATTCATGCGGAACTGAATTCCGGTAACGGCGTCACCCATGGTAAGCAAGGTCTGCAGTTCGGGAATGCCCACATAAGCCAAGTTGCCGTCGTACTCGTAAGTGCCCGTCTCGAAGATGCCGCTGACCACGCACATCATCATCTTGGGACCACCGCTGGCGGCTACCGCATCGGGACTCTGGAATGTCTGCAGAACAAGTTTGTCGCCCACCACCACACGAAGTCTGTTGGCAAGGCCGTTACCCAGGATAATTCCCGGACGCATCTTGCCGCTCAAATCTTCAAGGCTATCTACAGAGTAGTTGCCCCACTTGATGTACTTGTGGATGTCGGTAACGCCCTTGGAGGATTCGCCGTCGATACCGTAAATCACGATACCGTCGTTCACCTTCTTGCTGCTGATGCCCACCTTGTAAATGATAAAAGGAGAAGCCGCAGTCACGCGGGAATCGTGGGCTCGGACTTCCTTGATCAGGCTGTCGTAGGGCGCAATCGGTTCCCCATTGTAGGCCATGATTTCGAAGTGAGCGTCCTTGCCGATCATCTGGGCAGTTACCTCTTCTTCAAAACCGTTAACCGCAGCAAGAGCAACCACCAGCGCAAACACGCCGATGGAAACGCCAAGCATACTGAAGATGCCGATAAGCGAAACGAAGAGACTCTTACGCTGAGCCCCCAAATAACGCCAGGCAATGAGTAGTTCAAGTTTCATAATTAGACGAGAGACGAGAGGTTTAGGCATGAGGTCGCCTGCTTTCAGCAGGCTTTGGGGCTAGAGGTCGCACCTTCGGTGCTTTGGGAGATGCGACATGAGCAGCAAAAGCTTGAACCATTTTTCGAATTGACACAACATCTGCGCTCAATTTTTCAAAAGATTCCTTCTCCAAATACCCAAGGTCGTGAGCCAACAGCAACTGATATTCCAATTCCGATGCTGAACCGGAAGATACATTGAGAAACTGGCAAAATTCAGCTTCAGATTTTCTTCCACAACCTTCAGCAATGTTCATTGGAATGGAGTATGCGGCCCTGCGAACTTGTGACGTAAGAGCATAGATTTCATTCTTCGGGAAATTTTCCGTTACACGATAAATATCAAGAGTCAACATATGACTCTTGTTCCAAATTTCAAGAGAATGAAAATCACGCATTTAGCTCATACCTCAAAGCGTAGCGACCTCATACCTCAGAGCGAAGCGACCTAGTAAGCCCTTCGGGCTTACACTTCCGGCTTCATCAGCGGGAAGAGCTGCACGTCGCGGATGGTTTCCTGGTTGGTCAGGAGCATCACCATACGGTCGATACCGAAGCCAACACCGCCGGTAGGAGGCAGACCGGATTCGATAGCGTGCATGAAGTTTTCGTCCATGGGGTGAGTTTCGCCTTCACCACCGCGGCCACGGCGGACCTGGTCTTCCAGAAGTTCGCGCTGGCGGATGGGGTCGTTAAGTTCGGTATAGGCGTTGCCCAGTTCCCAGCCGTTTGCGTAGGGTTCGAACTGTTCGATGAGGCCTTCGATGGTACGGTGCTTCTTGCAGAGCGGAGTAGATTCGGTGGGCATGTCCTTGATGAAGGTGGGCTGGATCAGCTTGTCTTCCACAGTCAGTTCAAACAGTTCCAGGATGCCACGGCCGCGGCTGAATTCACCATCCAGGTGGCCGCCCAGTTCTTCCATCTTGTTCTTGATGTCTTCGTCAGACATTTCGTTGACCTTCAGGCCACCGAACTTTTCGATAGCTTCGATCATGCTGTAGCGGGGCCACGGAGCCTTGAAGTCGATTTCCTTGCCCTGGGTCATGATCTTGGTGGTGCCGTTTGCTGCGATACAGGCGCGTTCGTAGATGTTTTCGAAGTGGACCATCATGTCGTTGTAGTCAGCGAAAGCTTCGTAGAATTCCAGACCGGTGAATTCCGGGCTATGGGTACGGTCCATACCTTCGTTACGGAAGTTCTTGGAGAATTCGAAAACCTTTTCCATACCGCCAACAATGCAGCGCTTCAGGTAGAGTTCCGGAGCGACACGCATGTAGAGGGTCATATCGCAGGCATTGTGATGGGTGGTAAACGGACGAGCGTTTGCACCGCCGTAAATCGGCTGCAGAGTCGGGGTTTCCACTTCGATGAAGCCCTTTTCGATGAGGTATTCACGAATGGACTGCATGATCTTGGAACGCTTGATGAACACGTCCTTCACGTCGTCGTTCAAGGCCATGTCGATATAGCGCTGACGGTAACGGGCGTCCACGTCGGCAAATTCGTTGAACACCACCTTGTTGCCGTTTTCGTCAATCTTTTCCTTGGCAACGGGGAGCGGGCGCACAGCCTTGGAAAGCATGGTCACCTTCTTCACGCGTACGGAGTATTCACCGCTCTGGGTTTCGAACATAGTACCGTTAACGCCGATGAAGTCGCCAAGGTCGGTCATCTTCACGATTTCGTAGTTTTCTTCGCCAACTTCGTCGCGGGCGCAAACCACCTGCAGACGGCCATAACGGTCCTTCAGGTGCATAAAGCACATCTTGCCCTTACGATTGAAGCGGACAACACGGCCAGCGAAAGCCACTTCTTCCTGGGAAGCGATGAGAGCGTCCTTATTTTCCTTGAGAACCTTGGAATCATGGGTGCGGTTAAACTTATGAGGATAGGCCTCGATACCCATTTCCTTGAACTTGTCCAGCTTAGCCAGGCGAGCGACGACCTGGTCATTCATATCTTGCATTGCCATATTGAGTTACCTCGTGATATACACGTTTAAATTTTGAACGGCGAAAATTTAGAAAAAAGATATATGTGGCAAGTTTACAATTTTGCGATTGGAAACGATATAAGGGTTGAGGAGCGTTTTCATGCAGACAATTTACAAGTCCCTTGACATAAACCACGGACCCTTCGGAATTCACCAGACTCTTTATGTGGTAAGCCGTTATGTGAATCGTATTTTTGATTTACATGATAAGGAACGCAATTTTGAAACCGCATACGATAAATACAAGAAGGGCGAGATAAAAATCAATTACTCTGAAAAGGCCCTTACAGAGGTATTCTTCCTTGTCAAAGAATACAAGGATATGCTTCTCACCAACCTTTCCAAGAATCCTCATGAGACAAAGTCCAAGATTCCCAATTGGCTTGAATTCCTGATGCGTAAAACCATCACCATAGAAGACAGCCGTATCACGGTATATACGTCAAGTCTAAACTTTACGAATATCGAAAGTTTTGTCACCAAGTTGCTGGACTTCCTTGTGCTCCCCACCACCTTTATGGGGCATGAAGCAGAATTTAAAATCGACTACAGTTCCATACGCATCGAGAACATGACTGCCGTCACTGGCGAAAATTACTTCTATGACGATTTCGAACGTTTAGGCGACCGCTATAAATTTGACATTTGCTTCAACCTTTTTTTGACATCGAAAGACATTTTTCCTTTCGACATCAAACTTAAGCGGTACAAGATTCCCGTAAATGCAGAGGCTTCTGAAAATTTTGAACAAATTATTCAAGATATGCTGTTGAATCCAGGAAGTCTAACGTACTCACCCGAAAGTCAAACCGTTTACTTAACACCCATTACCCTAAAAGACGCCGAAGAAATGTTCTGCAGACGTCACATTAACCGTCGTCGTCTTAGTTTTGGTGATCTCCTCAGGGTGGCCAACCCACAAATCCTCCCTCAGCACGCCAGGCTCTCCCGCCTGATCTACCTGAATCAGGAAATCGGGACTGCTGACGATCACTTCCCGGGACTTTTTCTGCAGTTACAAACGCATACCCGGCAATATATCGAAGCCTTAAACCAGTTCCTCCTAGGAAATCATGAACCCCTGCTGCAATTATCCCTGAAGACGGCTCCAAATTCCCTGTGGTACCGAAATACAGTTCAAATCAAGGCCGACCAGCTGTTAAAACGCAATAGCAAAACCATAAAAAAAGTCCTCCAATACTTCCTGGATTTGCAGGATACATTGGAGAACATCAATAAAAGGGCCGAAGAGATTGGCGGTAGCTCTCCCTACAGAACCCTGCTAACGAAAATGCAATGCGAAAGAATTCTCGAAGACCCGCTATCCTATGTCGATGACAAGGACGACATCATCTCGGAACTGGCTAACGTTTTGCTGACCGGGATTTAGCGAAATTCTGCAGGATCTTGGAGGAGGGCAGCTTGGTAATGGCCTTGACGTGAGCGCTTTCGCTGTCGCGGCCTACACCTTGGGGCTGTTCCACCATTTCGACGTCTCCGGACTTGATGGAAATGGTTGCTTTGGAGGTGTACAGGGTCTTACCGCTGTTGGCCTTATCGCTAAAGTCCAACGTCACCGCCAGTTCAGGCGTTTTTGGATCGTCTACGAAGGAGAAGCCCGATTCCAGCAGGAACTTGCGGAGGGCTCCACATTCTGCGGTTTCTCCCTTGCAGGAAAGTCTGTAGGCAATGCCTGTCCTTTCGGCAGAATACTGCACAGTTTTCGAAACGATGGCAGCAGGGCGTACATACTTGAACTTAAGATCCGGAAGTACGGTCACTTCGCCTGTGGGCTTCTTGGCCATAACGTCCTTCAGGTCAAAGACAGCCTGCCCCTTGTCGTCGGTTTTTTCCACCACCAAATTCTTGCGGTCTTGCACCAAGGCGATTGGCATAAAAGCCACCGGCTTGGCGTAGTCGGTAACGGTCACGATCAATGCTTCGCTGGTCAAGTCCGTTTCCATCTTCAGAGACTGCAAATTGTCCATAAAGAATTCGCTCAAGGCGTTCAGTCGAGTGTCCAGCTTCAAGTCAGCGGGAACTTTCTGGACTGTAGAAAGATTTTCCAGTTCTTCGTTATAGCGGTCCACCAACTTTTCTAAGGCGGCCATGTCAACAGAAGTCTTGTAATAATCGTGAGCCTTCAGGTCGGTGCGGATAATCTTTTCCTTATCCTTTACGTCGTTACGGATGACATCCAGATCCAGGAGAATCTTGGAGGCAATCTGGTCCAGATCGACGGTCACCGTGGAAGTAAACTGGTTATTTTGCTTGGGGCCCGGAACAATCTTTGCGCCTTTCAGCACCACATTGGTGTAGCTGCCCTTGAACATGTCTGCGGATTCGGTAACGTTTCCGTTAGCGTCTTCAGACTTGCGGGTTTCCATTTCAGATTTTACCCGTGTGCTCATCTGCTTGGCTACCCCATCAAGAGCCTTCTGGTCGGCGTCCTTCTGGGATACCTTGGAGGATGCGGTATAGGTCAGCAGATTTTCGGCTGTTCCCAGGGAAACACCCAGGGCAAGGCTCAATACAATCGCTTTCAGGGAACGGCAGTTCATTACTGAATCTCCAGGATAATCAGTTTCTTGGTGATGTTCTGGCGGCGAACCTTGGCCATTCCGCTGAGGGCTTCGTAGAATTCTGCGTAAACCATCTGGGCGTCTTCGTACTTGTCGGGGTCGGCATAGACTACAAGATCGTAGGTGTTGCGGGTCATGGACTTCACCTGCATCTTGTTAAACATTTTGCGGACCTTCATAGAGACCGTATTGGAAATTTCTTCGGCCTGTTCATCGGTAAAATCGCCAGTCAAACGGCAAACCACCTTGTACTGCACCCCTTTTTCAAGTTCGGCGGCCAGTTCATCGCGAACCTTATTTTCAAGGGCCATGATGGCGTTCTTTACAGCCTTCTGGACTAACACACGCTGGCCTTCCCCTTCGTCTTTCTGGCGGCTGGATTCGCTGGCGATGAGTTGTGCGGTAGAAGCGTCGCTGGCATTCAGGTCAATAACTAGATTGTCGTTCTGGATACTTCCGGCAAAAGTCAAGTTGATGTCGGCACCAACGGCAAGGCCTGCCACATAGGCCAAGTCGGCATCGTTACCGGCAATGTCATCCTGGAGCTGAACCACTTCATCAAGCTGGTTCTGGGTTTCGAGGCTCATGACACTGTAGCCACGTTCAGTCATGTAGGCATTGATTACTTCCATGGCGGTTTTGGCCAGAGGATTCTTCTTGATGACTTCGATGCTTGTGGCCCCCTTGGCACCCATGGCCGGCAACACCATAACGGTGGGCTTTACCTTGAACTGCACGTTAGAAATGGCCACAGCCGGATTTTCTTCGGCAGGATCTTCTGCCTTCGGAGCAGGCGCGGCGGCACTTTGTGCGGGAGCGACAGTTTGGCCGTCTTCCATTTCGCTATAGGCGTTCTTGGCATTGTTGCGTGTCGGTTCTGTTTCGGGAGCCGGAGCAGAAGAACAGCCAACAAGAGAAGCCATCAGCAAACCTGCAAAAGCAGAAGAAACAACACATTTTTTATAGAAAGTCTTCATAAGTACACCTAATTGTTTAAATTCCAGTTTGATTAATCTCTTACGAGGTCAGCCTTGGCCTCTTCGAATTCCTGAGCCTCGGTCATGTCGGGATCCAGTGCGTTTCCGTTGCGGGAATGGTTGCCGCAGAATACGGTATAAGTTTTCTTGGCCCGCTTGGTCTTGCCGTTCTTAAGCTTTGCCACCACTTCGTATTCGGCGATATGGTTCTGTTCCACTTCCACGTCGGCGCTGTAGTTCAGCGAACTCAAATCGCTACCTTCGAAGAGGGCCACCCTGTTTCCGCCCTTGGTCACTTCGATGCTGGCCAGTTCGCCCAGGTCATCTTCAGAAATATTCTTCAGGCTGAAACGCATCTTGTTGCGGTAAGTACCCTGATAGTAGTGGATCCGTTCATCCACCTTGCCGGCAATAGAAACTGCAAGCTTGCTCAAGTCCTTGGCGGCAGGTTTTGCGGGTTCAGCGGCAGAGGTCTCAACGGCAGCTTGAGCAGTGTCGCCGGGCTGTACAGCAGGAGCGGGCTTCACATAGGCAGTACTCCACAATCCGCAGGGGATTTCCAGGTCACCTTCCCTACAGCCGGCAATAAAGCGCTTGATGCCATAGGTTCCTTCTTCCCATTTAAAAGTATGCTGGTACAGACCCGTTGCAGGAACCGTATCCACCTCGCCCATGACGCTAACCACCAGGCCAGGCGTTGCGCTAGCCACCAGAATAACACTATCCTGTTCCGTAGTTTCAGCAAGAGGCAGAACCTCGAAGCGGATTTGCCTGGATTCCAGTTTCTTGGCAAAAGTAGCCTGACGTACGGCATAAATATTATCGAACTTTTCAAGAGCCTCGGTCAACTTTTCAATAGAACCGTCGGACGTCTTTGACAGAGAATCGATGGCAGCAGCCAAGGCCTTGGTACCCGAGGACTTCAGCTTCAGCTTCTTGGATTTACCCACGCTATCCAGCACCACGGTCTGGTTCTTTTCGATAGAGGTCGTTTCCTTATCCGACTTCACTTCGAGACGGCCTTCCTTTAAAGAGGCCACCATGTTGCCGTTTACGTTTCCCACAAAGCCAGCGGTTCCACGGATAGCAGCAACGGCAATTCCCGTGCGGAAGTCCATCTGGGATTCCCCTTGCTTCTGCACGTCAAAGTAAACATTACCCTGCTTCACATACACAGAAATGCGTCTGGACATGGAATCCAGCATCTCGGCAGAAATAGTCACGTCGGAAAGTTCCGAAATCAGCAAGGTAGAACCATCGTTCACACCCACCAGCGCCTCGGATTCCAGGGCGGTTCTGATTCGGTCGTTTTCCACCACCCTCTGACCCATGCGTAACTGGCTCCAGTCCGCGTTTTTCTTTAGTAGGTCACATTCGCCAATAACCTTACGGACCTTGCCCTTGATAATGGACTTTTCTTCGGCCGCTTTCTTTGCGGCAGCCTTATTTTCGTCAGACTGAACCTGATTGGCGGTCACCTGGGTACCCAAAGCCTTTGTTCCCCCAGGATTTTCATCTTTACATCCACAAATGGCACATAGGGCAGCCCCGACGGCCAAATACTTCATCTTGTCAAAATTCAAAAACATGCTATGAATATCCCAAAATTTATTCCAAATGTAATAAAAATATCAGTTTTTCAGGACTCCCCCTATAAGACAGCCCAAACGATTTCCAAGCAATTCCAAAATCTTAAGAAATTCTTATTTTTTTGCTGTGAAAATTTTTAAAGGGAAGTTATGAGATTTTTGCCTAAAATCGCGCTTTTGCTTGTCGCACTTACTCAATTTGTATGGTCCGACCCCACCGCCTCCATCTTTGTGAAAGACGCCTCGGAGTTTCAGGCCATTCAGAAAGACTTGGAATCCTTGAAACAGGGACTGGGCCAGGGCAACCCGGAACTGGACGCCTTGTGGGAAGAAGCCAACAAGATCGCCAAGATGAACGACCAGTGCTCCATGATTTCTATCAACGATGTGCTGGACGACGCCTGTAGTCACTTCTATGCCGTTGAACTCCCCGAATTCGAAACCAAGTACATGGAACTTACCGGTGAACTGCGGCTGGGTGCCATGAAGATGGGCAATTCCCTGGCAGAACGTACCGAACAGATCAAAACCTGCGCTACGGCCTTGGGCGGAATCCTGGTTTCCAAGGAACAGTTGTTAAAGTTGAATGGTTCCGTAGACCTTGAACCCCTAAGTTTTGACGGTGCCTTTGACGCCACCTATAACTTCAACCTGTACTTTGATGCCGACCGTATGAAGTCCCAGCAGAACATTATGGAACGCTGGCTTGAAAAATGTGGTGACATCGTCATGCGTAAGGGCGGTGGCGAGTTCGCACCCCTCTTTATTGAATCTGTCTTGAAAATTAACGATTCCCTGAGTAACAGTTCTGCCAATGTGCGCATTGTGTTGGAACCGGACCTGTTGGACTTCTATCTTGATTTGAAACGTCCGGTTTCTGGCGCTTACTATTTGAGCGGAGCCAAGCTGTTTAGCGTAGAAGCCCTCCCCATGGGTCGTAAGTTCAGCCACCTGTTTGTAAACATGCCCCGTCGCAAGGTAGAACTCCCCTTGGGAACCGACGGTTCCATGCAAAATTTTAGGGGACGTGTGGAATTTACCGCTGCCTATCAAGAAAAGGATTTGATGGGCCGCTGGAGCTGGGGTTCCCAGGATTCTAACGCCACCGCTGCCGTTGCCAAGGGTGAAATTGTTTCGACTGCAACCGTAGGTGATTCTATCCTTCCTGCTCCCGTGGTCAAGCCTCTCCCCGACTCCACCACTGCCGTCGCCGAACCTGCCAAGGATTCCTCTGACAAGAATCTTGAAAAGCAGGCCGCCGAAGAAAAGGTCCGCATCGAAGAACAGAAACAGGCTCAGGCTGCCGAAGCCGCCAAGGACGCAAAGAACGAACAGAAAAAGTCCAGCTTCAAGGTCCACTGGGTACCCCTGGCCATTTCTGGCGCCGTCGCTGTTGGCGGTGGCGTTATGGCTGCCGTCTTCAACAACAAGGCTAAGACTGAACGTGAAAAGAGCATCAGTAGCCACGAAGAGTATAATGATCAGTTAGATAAGATTGAATCTGCTCAAACCATGCGAACCGTCGGTATCGGAATCGCCGCCGCAGGCCTTGTTGCCGTTGGTGTAACATTCTTGTTCTAAGGGGCTGAAAAATGAAGAATAACATGAAATTTGCAACTCGCCTGTCTGCCCTTTTTTCTTTGGGCTTTTTGCTGAACACCACTGCCTGTACTGACTACGCCGAAGAATTCAAGGAAGAACACAAGGGAACATACGGAGTCATAACTCCCGAAGGTAATACGGAGATTCCCACCTACGATTTTGAATCGGCCTATCTTGTTTGGCAGGGTTATGCTGACGATTACATTTCTGAAACAACCTCATCTGGATTCAGCCCTTTTATAATTGCTAACGATAAAAGCAGCATTATTTTCCACGCTAAAGATGAATCGGGCAACAACTTCGCCACAAACTCTCTAGACGACATCAGTTCAATTGTCTCTAGAAGTGGGGGCCTTGCAGGTTCCTTGTACAATGCAGATGGCTATGCCGAAGCAGGTGTCGCATTCCGTTTTGAATCAGTGGACCTGAGCGACGAATCCAGTTACAGTGGAATCGCTCTTGCTCTTGGCAGCACCTACGCCTCCACAAATATCTGCCTGCTACACTTGGATGATAACGGTTCCGTTATATCTGAATACTGCTGTGAATTTAAGAACTTCGCCAACGATACTTTGGTCCGCGGAACACTGGTTCCGTTCAGTTCCCTGGAATATATCTTCGGTGAATCCGATTTCAACAAGTTTATGGGCGAAGCCAATGCCATCATGGTTTCCTTTGCAGGAGACTCTGACGAAAAATTCAGTTTCAACATTGTTGCCCTGGGATTCTATAGCGATGGTTCCTCTTACCTGAAATCAAGTGATGACGTTCAGGAAAACTCCAGCGAATCTGCCGATGTCGATTCCAGCGAAATCGTTAAGCCGAAGTCCAGTGGATCTGTAAAACCCGCCTCTAGTGCAAGTGTTGCGCCTAAGTCCAGTAATTCCGTGAAGCCTGCATCCAGCGCTAGTGTTGAACCGAAGTCCAGCGCAGATGAATCCAGTGCTCCTCGCTTTGTATGGAACGCACAAAATGGAAGCTCATTCTTCTATGACAAATACACTTGGAAATGGAAACTGGCTGGAAACTACAATGACATGTGGATGGTTCCTGAGGATTATGTGGGTTATGACGCCAACGAAAAACTAGACGATATCATTCAATCCTGTGGTGGTATTTGCGGCGAAATCTATCCGAATACAAAGGATTCTGTTCTGGTTTCTGTCAAAATGGAAAAGTCTATTGACATTATCAATTTGGAAGGTGTTTGTGTTGATTATGTCAGTACCGCAAGGGCTTATCTGCGACTGCATGGACTCGATGATAAATATGTCGATATTGACATGCCTAAAACTACGTCTACTGATCAGTACAGCAAGTTTACGTATACCTTGGGTAACACCGATTTGGAGCAGATCTTGTTACTGGTTGGCTCTTTGACTCAAGTCGATTTTGTAATCAAGACGACCGAGCGCCAGAACGCCTACTTTAACCTGATTACCTTTGGTAGCTTAAATGAATGTTCTTCTTCTATAACCCTTCCCACGCCTCCGGAATTTGTAAGAAATACTACAAATGGCTACTTCAAATTTGGCTGGAATGCTAATACAAAAGATGATATCTTCATGTGGTTTGACGGCGACACCATCACCAGCGAATGGGAATCCAACGGCAAGTTTGGATTCGGAGAAGACAATTTAACTGCTAAAGAATGTGTCAATAAACAAGGATATATTTACACCACCGTTTATACTAATAACAATCCTGAGATGTTCTTCTATCTTAAGGGAGATAAGACCAGTCAGGACATTACAGACTGGCAAGGAATCTGTGTAAACTATAATTGGAAAAATAATTGGAACAAGGTTGCTATAGAGAATCCCATAACAGCCCGATTGACCATTGAAAACGAAAATGGTGAATATTCTGCGGTACTTCCCTCTGATCCCACCAAGTTCCATATAAGGTGCTTCGAGTTTGGAAGCTTCCTTGATAATGAAGGCAAATCCATTGTGGATAATAAGGATGGATCTGTTAATGCTGAAAAAATCAAGACATCCTTTACCCTGAATAGTACTGATGGTGCTCTGGAGGGTGCATTTGAACTTCTTGAAATTGGCGAATACTCGGCAATGAAAAATTCCGATGATCCATATTTTACGGATAACATTATTAAGAGCTGTAACATCGAAAAAGAACATGTCTTGATGGGTGATACTCTCAGATGGAACTTTACATACTCGTTCTTGTACAATGAAGTAGTTAATACCCTGAACCCGACATTTGTATGGTTCCAAAGAGACACCACGTCAAGAACAGTCACGGATTCCCTCATTGTTGAGGATGAAGGTACGCAGTATTATGGTCGTAATTTAAGAATCACTCTTGATGACGGGGTTTATCAAAATATTGAATGCCCTACAGGAACGGCTCTCTATCGCTATCAAAGTTGCGTCTACGAAACCGCCGCAAGCGAAATCGCTTATGGTAATGTTCAATCTATAACCCTCAACGGAATGTCTGGAAAGTTGCCTGATTCTCTGGTTACAGTAACCTGGAAGGATGCCGTTGGCGATGAAACAGAAAACAACATGGCAACTCTGGAACTGAATGAACAAGGACGCAGTTATACTCCTGTAGCCTATATTGAATACTACAATGGTATCAAGGATACAATCACCTGCGACACCATGAAGATTGAAGTACAATCAACTTGTGAAGGAAATGTGTTGTACAACTCAAGTTGGGGCGAAAAACAAAACTTGAATTGGGGATGCTGGCAAGATGATGATGGAGTTGAATGCTCGGTCGGAGAAATATCTGGTTCGAATTTCATAGGAAATATGGAAGCAAATATATCTTCTGATGGAGAACTCCACGACATCTCTGATTGGGGTGGACTATGTATCACCTATAAGGCAAGCACGTCTCTTACTTTAGTCGCAACTTATGATAACATGGGGAAATATACATGGTCTGATGGCCTTGATGCGACAGAAAACTATACAACAACGAAAATTGCCTTTGGTGACGGAAAAAAGCCCTTTGGTAAAAGCATCGTTGTAAGTCATTTTTCATTTACACAAGAATCATATAATTACCAGGTTTACGAGATTACTACGCTAAAAAAAGTGGATAATATTGTCGGCCCCAAGGTATATGCTTGTAGCGAAACGAAAACCTATAACCCGGATGAACAATTTTGTGATTCAAAGGGCGAACCTCGTGAAAAATGTGGCGGTGAAGAATATAACGACCAGTCTGAATTCTGCGGCGAAGATGGAAAAATTTACAATTTGTGCAACAACAAGACTTTCTCCCCTCTTACAGAGTTCTGCAACTTCGATAACAATATAGAGACACGTTGCAATAATAAAAATACAGAAAAGTGTTTCTATTGGAACGGTAGCGAAGCACACAACGAAGGAGTTGTTGGATTATACTCTCAGGACCCCGTATTTACGTGGCCAGTAGATTTTGAAATCAAAACTAGTAAAAACAATGAAGAGTCTGGAACTCTAGATGCAGTTGTTTCCGAGTACAAAGCCGTAGTCGGGCGGTATGGATTTGAGGCTGAATATAAACAAGACAGCGAAGTCGATTACTTTCCTTATAACGAAGTTGCCTTTTCTGTAGGGAAAGACATTTCCTCGTGGGACGGAATTTGTATCACCTATACAAGTACCGATACTGCATACCTTAAGATAGATATTATTGATAACAGTGGAGGCGAACCTTATTCTTATGAAAGGCCTGTTGCGTTACTGCCTAAGACAAGAAATGATTCTCTTAAAACATTAGTCTTTACCTGGAATGATTTTATGTCTTCCTATGAAAATGTAATTGGTGACATTCATTTTTCTCCAACAGAAACATTTCCTGATATGAACAATGCTTTGAAGATGGTTAAAAGTATTGATTTAACCTATTCGGATGCTTTGGGTAAAGAAGGTTATTTCAGCATTTATGAAATTGGAAGTTCTAATCAATGTTCTGGTGTAAATGGCGGATTTACAGTACCTGATTTCGATAATATAACTCAGTGGTATCCGACAAGGTAATATTTCTTATAGCGTCAAAAAAGACCAGCTTCTGCTGGTCTTTTTTTATAGTTCCTTATAATTCCTTATGACGGCGCATGTCGCGGATGTTTTTAGGAAGCACTTCCTTATGCCACTTGATCCATTCGGCGTAGTACAGGTATAGGCGTTCCTGCTTGCGGAAGGCGCGGCCGTGTACAATGCGGCGGCCGTTCTTTACTTCGGGCGGAATTGCAATATGAAGGCATTCGTGGTACACCACACCGGCCACGGCGTATTCCGGGCAGTTGGCTGCATCGTAGCCTTTGCTGATGCTGATCAGGTTGAAGTCTTCGCCGGTTACAGGGTCCTTGCGTACCGAATGAAAACTGAGACCCCCTACCCTATTGCTCCAGGTAATGCGGCATGTCAGCTTGTTTTCGAAATAGGTATTGTTGATTGCAGACAAAATATTTGTCAGGTCGTGATATTTGCCCTTGGGTTTCATGGGCGGAAGCTTGTGGCGGGTTGCCAGGGGTGCCTCCCCCTTGTCGGCAAGAATCTGGTCTACCAGCGTCCAGAAACGGGTCACCAGTTCCTTGGTCACTTCCTTGTTCTTCTGTGTCTTGCGCTTGGTGGCGTGTTCAGCCCATTCTGCTGCCAGTTCGCGGGCCTGCGCAAATTCATCAGACTTCATGTAGGCCGGGAAAATCACCTCGGGGTGGCCAAACAGTACTCCGCCCCTACAGCGGATGCTCTTCTTCATGAAGTTACTGTACTTAAAACCCACCAATCCGTTCTGTGAAACGGAATTGGGAACCTTGGGCTTATCGCTCTCCTTTGGTTTAGGAGGCGCACCAAAAAGGTCCATCTGGATTTCGTGTACAAAATCCGAAAAACTCATCCGACGACTTCGCCTCCGTCGGTATTGCTCATGACACCTTCGTACTTGTTTACAGCCAACAGACCGCCAAAATAGCTTTCGGGCAGGTCCAGCAGGGCGTAATGCTCCGAAACGCGGTACACCGCATCTTCGATGCTGTCGGGCAGGTAGACGATATAGCTGTCGTTTTCGGGTTTCTGCAAATGTTCCGGCGTACAGAATTGCGGGTCTGTTTCGCTAAAGTACATGCGGCAAGAAACAGGGCGGATCTTGTAGGCCATGCAGTCCCCCACCGGATTCGAGAAGGGGCAAGGCTTCCAGGCCGAAAAATAATCATGAAGGGCCAGGTCTTCGGCGCGGTCGTCAAACTCGTCCAGTTCCGTTACCTTGGCTGGGTCTGCATTCATGGGAAGGGTCGCCTGGTCTTCGGCCTTGCGCTTTTCGTAGAAATCCTCGAACATCGAAGACCTGAGCTGGCAGGCTTCCAGGATGTTCAGCAGGTCGTCGCGCTTTCGCAGGTTGGCATACAGAAACACCAGCTCGAAGGGCTCCACCGACATGGGGTAATGGTGGCAGCAATTGCCACAGGCGGGCCTGCACTGGATGGGGCGCGGCTGTTGAGGCAGAACCGCATCCAGGTACTTCATATAAAGGTCGTGGTACTCGTCCGTGAACTTGATGATGTTGGGCAGTTCCTGAGCCAGGTTATCTGGCCCGATGGCGCACTCGCGTCCAAGGCTTTGGGCCAGGGCGTCAAGACGGTCATTTTCGGCCCTGAGCAGGGTTGCCAGGCGCATTTCGGCAATACGGAATGCCTTGGTCGGGAGATATTCACGGTAAGAATCCATGGTCCAAATATAATTTTTTTAATCCCCTCAGTTTGCGCTTGATTTTCTGACGTCCATAAAAGAAAAAAATACAAAAAACGAAGTGTAAAAAACTAATGAAGTATATTTATTGTAAGAATAATGTTATCTTTGTAGCAAAATTGGAAAACAAAGATGATTTCATTCAAAACTAAGAAATTCGTGCTTGCAGCAGCACTGGCAACCGCTTTGGGTGTGGCGGGTTGCAACTTGTTCAACCCTACTGAAGATGCGAACATCAAGTCTGGTGATGCCGATGCCATGACTTACGAAGGTTACATCAAGTTCAGAAACAACGAGTACACTCTGGCTGCCGATTATTTCAATCAGGCAATCGCTGCAGATTCAACTCACTCCGAGGCTTGGTATGGATTGGCCAAGGCCAAGTTGAACATGCAGGACTTGAATACCTTCGAACTTTTGAAGTACGTGAATATTAGCGGCGGAGCTGAACGACTGGCCTTGCTGGATATGGAACAGTCCGTGGTCGACAAGTACGAAGCCGGTATCGATACGGTGGTTACGCTGTTGAAGGAGTTTATCGCCCGCGACACCACAGGTCGATTGGATGGCAAGATTACCTACAGGACCATTTCTGAAAGCTATATGCTTTTGAACATGTTGCAGACATTGTTCGTGCTCCGCGATGCGACCAAACTGGTTGTCGGTTGCGGTATGGTGGATCCTAATACCGGAAAGTACAGCTGCGATGTGGGTGCTGTCCTCAATACCTTGAAAAGAAACAAGGATGGCGAGTCTACTGCCGCTCTGCACGAAGTCTTCAGCACATGCGAAAGTAATCCTGAAACCATGTCCTCTGTGGCTGGTCAGGCAATCCCCGTCTTTGACGAATGGCTGACCGATAATTCCCAGACTCAGGTGGCATCCACCATGTGCGGCGTCCTTGCCGACATTACCGAACCATCTGAAGATGCAGATGCAATCGATATGTCTGTCAACAGCATTATTGCAGTTACTGGCAAGAGCACTATCATGGATGACGATGGTGATGGCTGTTATGATGAAGAAATTATGGACGGCATGGACAACGATGGCGACGGTGAAGTTGATGAAGATTTGCGTGACGTAAATGCTGAATTTTCCCTTGACCTGGCAACGCAGACAAAGAATATTGCTGCCGGCAAAACACAGACCAAGGACCGTGTGGTCTATTCCTCTTTCGGCCCCAACGAAAAGTACATGAATGTGGATATTGACCGTGACGGCAAACTCTGCACCGAAGAGAATTGCGGTGAATGGGAATATATCTATCCCTCTTATGCAAAGCGTGAAAGCAATGGCCAGAATTATTTGTTGAAGTTTGCCAAGAAGATTAAGTTCAACCCCATGGGCTTGCCCCCCGAAGAATTCAAGGCCCTCAAGAAGAGAGTGGCTCAGGATTATTCTGGAAGGATCTACAATTTGAAGGCACGCCAGGATAGCGTGGGCGGATGCTGGGTGAACTATACCGAGGAACAGTTTAGAATTTGGGTTAATGAGTGGGAGAATTTTTAATGAATTATTGTAAGTCCTTTTTGATGCTGGCGACTTCGCTTGCGGCATTGTCCTTTGCTGCCAAGGCGCCTACACACCATTCTCTGCGTGCTGAAGCTATGGGTAATGCCCATGTGGCTGTTGTAGATGATAAGGAAGCTATTTATTTTAACTACGCAGGCCTTTCTCAGATTAACAGACTGGGAAACTACAAGTTGCGTCCGGAGCAGGGGTACTACCCCCGTAACATAGGCGACATGCGTTTGAATCTTGGCGGAGCAGGCCCTTTCGAAACTTACTTCTCCACCTATAACGTAGCCAAGGATCTTCAGAAGATCTACAACGACGCCAATAATACGGCGAAACTTTTGGGCTTATCTTCTTCGAAGGTTCTCATGGACTCCCTGGCGGCTCATCCGGAACTGATCCACAAGATCAACAATTATGACCATAAGTCGCTGACCATGAAAATCAAGATGGATGCTGAAATGGCGTTCCATGGTTTTGGTGGTGCCATTTGGGTTGACGGTAATATTTCTCCCCATTTGGATGGCGGTCTGATTATCCCCTACCTGGCTGTGGATACGTTCTACGTGGATGGTGTGGCTCAGGCGGGAGTGGCATACGGTTTTACCGACAACCTGTCTGTGGGTGTCGGTGTAAAGGCTGCAAAGCGTCACAAGGTCGAAATGATGACCTTGGATATCATGAACTATGCAACCCTGCAGGATACTCTTGAAGATCGTTACCACGACGCTACCGACCATATTCTGGATTTCAGTTCCATTTCTATGGGTATGGATCTGGGTGTGCTGTATCAGTTGACTCGCGAAGTTCGTCTGGGTATGTCTCTTAGAGATGTCTACTTCAAGGATCTTGCTGGCGATAAGATCACTCCGAACCTTTCTGCCGGTTTTAACTATAGCCCCCGTTTCTTTAACAAGAATACCGCCTATGGCCGTAAATTCAATTTCGCCTGCGACTATGCCGACGCCTTTGGCAAGGGGAACAACTATAAGCCCCTTTCCCATGTGAATTTCGGTCTGGAAGTGGAACAGAATATCTTGGCCTGGCCCGGCTATAACAACGCCTTCCGTGCCTTGGCCTTGCGAGTTTCTGGTGGCTTCAAGGGTGGCTACCCTACTGCCGGTATTGCTGTAGAAGCACTTCGTTTCTTTACCTTGGAAATTGCCACCTGGGCTGAAGAACTTGGATATTACACCGGTCAAGATGAAGAACGTGTCTATATGGCTGAGTTAAGTATCGGTTTCTAATGTTAGACCGTTAAACAATTAAATCGCACATATAAAACGCAATAAAGAATCCCGCCAATTCACAGTGATGTGTGGCGGGGTTCCTTTTTTTGAGGAGTATTCTAGGTCGAACTTTCGGGAATGCTTACCGTTTTACGCCGGTCTGCAGGATTCTGTATTCGGTATGTCCGTCTTCGAACTTGAAGTCGATTCGCCAGATATACACGCCTGTACCCACCTTGCGGCCATCGCTGGATCTCTGGTTCCACTTCAGGAATCCCACCTTGTAGTGGTTCTTGTCGTTACCTCGGATTTCCTGTTCCATTTCGCCCTTATGGCCAAAGTCCTTCTGGAAGGAGGTGACAATGTGAGAGAGCCCGTCGTAAATGGTGATGAAGGCGTGGAAGGGGGCTATGGTCTGGAACCTGACGCTAGAAATGGTGTCGGGCTGAACTTCCCACTGGTTGCCCTTTTCGGGGATCCACTTGGCCTTCTTGCCCAAACCGCTGATGGCGGGGTTGCCGGCCACTTCATACAGGTAGACACTGCCATCCTTACCCGTCACGTCGATTCCGCCGCGGCCCATGGGGTTCTTGGAACGGTCTACGTAGTTTGCTGCGGGGTTGGTCCTGATGCAGTTGTCCACAGAAATGTTGTAATCCTTGAGAACGAAGGTCCAGACGGTTCCGGTGGAATCGATGGTGGGAGCCTCGGCGTTAATGGAATGGGTTGCTGTATCGCTGCAGCTCTTGCTGTAACGGAACAGCTTCTTCCAGGCGGCGCTGTCGCCAACGTTCTTGATGGGTTCAGAAAGGGTAATGACTAGAGTATCGGGCGGAAGCTTGTCGGATGCATCCAGATATTCAGAAATAGTCATTTCGCCAGGATGCTTTACCGCTTCAACAGGTACGGCGCCGATATGATCCTCGATAAACATCTTCTGCATGATATCGCCCTTGCTCTTGGTCAGCTGCAGGTAGGGCTTGGCAGAAGTGTCTATTGCGGTCTTTCCGTATTCGAAAGGCTTTTCTAGCTTGACGTGAATCCACTTGTTGTCGCTTTCCAGGACAATTTCAGATTTTTTGACGCTACGCCATTCGTCGCCGGCCTTATTCCAGTAGAGGGTATCGATACTTTCAATCTTGGCGGTAATAGCCTTCTTATAGTGAATGCGGATAGAGTCGGCTTGTCCGTCCAGGTCGCTGTCGTACAGTTCTGCCAATTCAGCGCCGACGTAATCGGAGTTCACGATCAGGTAGTCGCGAGTCTTCAGGTTGGACTTGTCGGACTTTACTTCAGCCTGGATCTTGATGCGGTTGGATTCCCCGTCAAAATTCAGGACGGCATCCAGTACAGTATCCTTCTGGGCCTTCTTTTCGCTTACATAAGTAAAGTATGCATTCTTTACCTTGAATTCAGAAGTGTACTTGCCTGTTTCAACAGCCTTTACCTTCAAGGTGTCGTCGGTGTTGGTAAACAGGATTACGTCAAGAGTGTCTGCCTTGTCCAAGGTGGGGCTTTCCATATTGATGACCAGGCAGAACGGTGCTGTAGAAGAAGTGAGTACAGAATCCAGGTCTTCGTAGCACTTACTATCCATAAAGCGGTATTCAATACCTTCCATGGAACTGATTGCGGCGGAGTCGGCCACGGTGGTTCCGAACATGGGATCCTTGTAGGAAACCACGATGGTGTCGGCTGCGGTACAGGAAAGACGTCCGTCGTTGCGCTTGGCGTTGCGTTCATCCTTCTTCATGTCGTTAAGCAGCTTGTACTTGCCCGAAGAAGTCTCCACCATTTTCAGGTTTTCTTCCATGTCGCCGGAAACAAGGCAAGAAAGGTTCACCAGCACGGTATCCACTCCGCGGGAGAAGTCTTCTGTGGTGAGGGTCGCCGAGATGACTTCTGTTTCGCGGGCAATGGCCTCGTTCTTGTTAGAGACGTTTACCAGGGCGATAGAATCCTTGACTTCTCTGATGGTCTTTCCGTCCTTACAGGCGGGAACGGATGCATTCTTGAACTTATTCCAGCGTGCAGAAACTCCTTTATTGTCTAGGGCTCGGACATAGAATTCTACTTCGCTGTCCACAAAGTAGGATGTAGGAATTTCGGCAAACCAGAGGTTCTTATCGCCTCTATCCTGCATGAAGTTTTGGGTTTCGAACACGACGCCAATATCATTCTTGTAATACAGGATAACCTGATTAATACCATCGGTATCGGAAACCTGGAAATCAAAGATTCCCTTACCGTTGGTCGTATCGATACAGGCTTCGACAAGAGATGTAATTTTAGGTACGTTGTTCTTTACGGGAATGGTATAAGGTTCCTTAGCCGGATTCGGAACAGAGGGACTCTTGCCCACAAGTCCGTCGACATCGGTGGCCACCACATAGAAATCTATACCCGGAGCGACCACACTGCTTGCAGGTATGGTATAGCTCCATAGACTATCCTTAACCTGGGTCATGGCGTGAGACACCATAGGTGTATTCTTTAGGTCCGATGTCTTGGTATAGATGTAAACAGAACCAATATTCTTCTTGGATTTTACAATAACCTTAATGGTGATTGCCACTCCTTCAGATTGTTGATAACCAATCAGACGCTTGGTAGAATCGGTCAAGGTCACGACTGGGGGCAAGAAGCTTTCGTCCCAGTAGGCGGTATCGCGGCTAACCTTGTTCAGGAAGGTGCCCTTGATGACCACCTGGTGGGTATCTCCATCCAGAACGGCGTCGGGGCTGTTGTAGCAAAGCACATATCGAGCCTGCACGGCACTGCGGATGCTTGCATAGATGTCTGCCAATTGGTCGGCAGAGGGGGCCATGGTAAAGGAACCTCCAGTACTTTCGGCAAGAGTCTTTAGGGGTTCTTCAGAATCACATTCCACGGCGATGGAATAGATTGTTGTATTCATGCCATTGGCCTGAGCAACAACAGAACTAGTCTTTCTCTCGTCATCACTAGCGTCATAACCATCAGAGAAAACAATCACTGCGGTGGCATTAGTTTCGCCCACCAGCTGATCAAGGCCTTTGGAAATGCCATCGTTGATGTAGGTTCCGCCTCGAGCGCTCAAATTATTAACGGCATTAAGGAGGGCATCCCTGTCGGAAGTCATGGCCTGGTGTACACGAATAGTATTTTCAAAACCGACGATAGCCGTCCTGTCGTAAGGTCCCATCTCGTTAATGAATTGACGGATGGAATTTTTGGCGCTAGTCATTTTTGTAGAACCCATGGATCCACTTTCGTCTACCACAAGAACCACGGAAACGCCACCGATTTTTTCTACAGAGGAGATCTGAATGGGAACGGATTTTTTGTCTTGATGGAGGACAAAGTCCGTTGAATCCAGACCTGGAATAGCGCGACCGGAATTTTCGTCTACCACAGATACGGTTGCGCACACGCCCGGGTGGTTGTTCAGATCCAGACTATTGATGGTCAACTTGGGCTGAACTGTAAAGTCTAACGAATATGTAGCCTCTACGATACATTGAGCCGTAGTAGGCTTCATTCTAGTCCTAGAACTATTTTTATTGTCAATGGTAACAGACCCCTTTCTGGTTACCCAGGAATCAAAGGTATAACCGCCATAGGGAATGGCGTAAATCAGGGTATCCATTCCTGGAGCCAGAGCCACGTCACCGGCGGGATTTGTGTAACCCTTAGACGGAGAGTTTACAGTAAGCACATAGGGTGTTGCCACCAAGGCCGAGAACTCCGCATTGCTAAAGTTATTGGTGGTGCTGGATACGAACTTCCAGTACTGCGTTTCGCCCTTTTTGCCGGGCTGGAAACCCTTCTGGAAATTGGAAGTGATCGTGGAATAGCTAACGGAGTTGGAGAACGTGGAGTCGTTACCATAGAAGTACAACGTGCCGCTAATCGATTCGCTAAACACAAAACTGATCATACGCCAGGACGTATCGGGTGCAGTCCACTTAAAGTAAATAGACGATCCTGTGTAATCACTAAAGTAATTGTGCATGAAGGAGAACTTCTGTTCCTTGGTGGTCAAGGTTTCGATGGTTCCCTTCTTATAGGTTGCTTTTACCTTTGCAGAATCCTTTGTAGAAACTACGGTATTTTTGGCCAGGGTATCGGCAATGTTGGCGTTGCCCGAAAGCACTCGCCACTTGTTGAATCTGTATCCGCTGTCGGCCGATGCCGAAATGGGGTAAGCCACATTAAGCCAGGCAGAGGCATATCCGGTATCGGGAGTCACATGGCCGCGAATGTCGGAAAGAACGGTGATAGAGCCTTTATCTGCGGAGGAATAGCTAATCCAGAACGGTAAATTCCTTGCGTAAGATGAACTGTAGTTCTGGAATTTGTAATAGACAGTATCCCCTGCATTAACCGATATGGAATCCACGACTACGTTGGCCTTGTTCCTACTGGCGGTATAGGAAGAGAACGAACTGGAACTATATCGATACAGATATAGGGTGTTTTCGTAGTAGCTGGAGCTGACTTCTCTTGTTGCCGCAATAATGTAGATGCCGGTCTTGGGAGCCACAAAGCGGAATCGAACTTCACTGTTATAATTGTCGATATAGTAGTGCTTGTCAACAGTGTAGGCAGTGGGAGTCTGGGTAATGTTGTAGATGATACCATCAACAAATACGGCACGGACATTGCAATCCCCCTTCAGGCGGGCGTAAGTCGTTGACAAGGTGGAATCAGAAATCGTGCAGGATCCAGAAACATGTTCCCAGTGAGAGAACTTGGATGTATTCCTACTGTAGGCCCTAAGCAGGATGGAATCCCCGCTCACATAGGTAGAGTCGTAGTTCCTTGAATTGGTTCCCACGTAGACATAACCGTATCCTGCGGTATCGCCACGCACCTTGACCGTCTTGAGAACCTTTACCTTGAAACTGTCATTTACTGTGGTGGAATAGGGTGCGATAAGGAAATATAGACTATCACCCACATTACTCATGTTGAACATAATTTTTGATGTTCCGGAATATGCGTAATTATAGTCTTTGTAGCTAGATCCGAATGTATTATAAGAGTATTCGTAGACGTAGGTTGTCTGATTTGTATTCGTCACCAGGGCGTAAGTTCCAGTATCCGGGGCTACGAATACGGTACGCACTCCGTATTTATAGGATTTGCTGCCGTACTTGAAATAGTCGAAGGTTGATTCCTTGCTGGAGATTGTATAGACCTTAGCGGAATCTACATGGAAATTGATCTTGATGGAATCCGATGAGGGAATGAACTTGGTTGTCATGGAAGTGGAATCCAGGAACTTACCGGAACCGTATTCCACATACCATCCGCCAAATCGAGTGTCCTGAGCGGTGTTTGCTGTAACAGTTAAGGTGTCGCCCAATGCAACTGTGTCTGGATAAGACTTGTTGGGAGATTGTATGAGGGCTGCCTTCTTGGCTACAATGTAAACGGAATCGCTGAAATAGCTAGAGTAGTTAGACGTAAGGGTATAAAAGAACTTGTCTCCTGCATTGACCTTTATGTACTGGGTAACGGGAGATGAGTAGGAGAATGAGTTACGCCTTTTGTAACTAGTTGCGGTGGAATCATTGCCGTAATCGTAGAAGTAGTGTGAATAACTCTTGGAGGTGGCTCTGATGGCATAGATTCCGGCAGATAGAGCTGTATAACGGAATCGTATACCATACTCCGGAGAACGGTCATAGAAATCGTTTATGAAGGTATAGCCCTTTTTCTGGGAGGTAATGTCGTAATATTTACCGGCAATACACTGCAGCTGGTATTTTGTATCGGTATTGATGGTGTCGCTAATGGTGTAAGCGGTACTGTCGTAAAGTTTTTTATCGCCAGTCAGCACTTTCCAGCCGTTGGGGCGGTAACCCACCTTGCTGTAACCCGTATAAGAAACAATTTGACCAGGCAAGGCTGTGTCCAGGGCCACAGCGGTAGAACAATTAGCCGATGCGCTGGTCAAGGAAATTGTATTTGTCTTGATGGTGGAATAACTGATAGAGAATGTCTTGTTGGAGTCGCGAGTGTTATAGGATCTGACACTATAAAACAGGGTGTCGCCTGCACTGACCAACATGGAATCGCTCATGTCATAACCGCTGTAGTCATACCAGGCGGTGGTCGCGAATGTGGAAGTGACATGGCGGTAGAAATAGAAACGATCGTTGTTTTTCGGAGAAACGGTAACGCGATAGCCGCCACTCTTGGGGGCTATGAGGTAAAAACGGACCCCGTTTGTCGCCGATCCGGAATAATAGTTGGCCGCAGGGCTATATTCTACCGGTGTGGTGGTAATCTTGTACATGACGGCATCTGTGAATTCGGCGGTCACTTTGCAATTCCCATTAACGGCGAGGGTTGTGGTTGCCTTGGTTGCGTCGCCGATGGTGCAAGTACCCGAAGAAACTTTCCACTTGCTGAACTTGTGGTCTTTATCGCCAGGAGCGTAGATTGAAACGGTGTCTCCAGCCAGGTAAACAGAATCGGAACTGGCATTGTCGGCCTTGAGGTTTTCAAAAGTGACTTTGGCCCCGTCCTTGGCGACTACCGTACGGGTATAAGAATAATAGGAAGAGGTATAAGGTTCTATCCTGAAATAGAATTTCTCTCCAGCTGAAGTGGCTGTTATACCGAAATTTTCAGTATAGCCATAGTACAGAACCTTATGCGCAGACGCAGAATAAGAACTAAAAGAGCTATCGGACCCGTAGTAGTAAAGTTCATCTCTTCCGCTAACAGTAGAGAACTGAATGATGTAACTCCCTGCCTTGGGAGCTTTAAAGCAGAATCGGGTTCCGCTGGACGTCGATAAGTAATTGTCGTTTGTGTGATTAAAGCTTAATTCCGTTTCGGTAATGTTAAGTACAGTACCCGAGGCAAAAGCCATAGAGCAAACGAAACACAAAAAAGCCATTACGATGCGAAACGCACCAAAATCGCTCTTCAATTTCATGAAGAACCTCCTAAGAAATCATCCCAGTGACGTGAAATGTAGAAAAAAATTCTTTCTTCAGCGCAATTTTGTAAGTAAAAAAAGCTATCTTTGGCCGCGGTTGGATAAGGAAGTTAGGAGAAATGAAAGCTATGTCACGTATTTTTGCCAATTGCAGTAAGATTGCATTTCTAGTCGTTGCAATTTCCGTCGTCAGTTTCGCCATGGAAATTCGCCCGGGTTTCGGTTTTTTGACCCCCGCATCTGTCACGATCGAGAATAACGATGACGGTGTGAAGTCTGAAAGAAAACAGAAAACGCAATTTATGTATCAGGGCGACCTGGAATTTTTGTTCACTGCCCAGTACGCCCCCATTCGTTATGGTCTAGGTCTTGGCTATAAGAGCAAGCAGACTCGCGATGGAATCGATTTCACTCCGGCTACCCTCCCCCTTTGGCTGAACCTTACTTTCGGCTCTATTTACGACGAAAGTATTTTTGACCCCTATGTTGTAACCCGTCTAGGTTATGTTATGCCGTTGGATTTCGACGATCCCTGGTGGGAAATGCCTACTGATTTTATGGTATACATCGGTGCAGGCTGTGTATTCCCCTACCGTATCGCCCTGGAGGCGGGCTACGATTACACCTCCATTCTTAAGTCTTTCGAATGGAAGAAGCAAAAGTTTAGAATTTCTTCGGGGCGCATTGCGATTCGTCTCTCGGTTGGCTTTGAATTTAGTCATAGAAGAAACGAACGTCGTACGATTATCCGTAATGCCGATGATGAAGACGATGAATACGAAGTTGGTCCTGCCAACTCTGGCGATGGTTCTTCCTTTGAAGAGAGTCTTCAGGTTTTCGAAGACAGTCTGACTGTCGTAAATGCTCAAAAGAATGCCAAAATAGCTTCTGAGGAACCGTCTGCTCTTGAAAAACAGTCGGAAAATGGCAAATCTGTTGAAATGTCTAGTGAAATTTCTGAATCGACTGGCAAAAAACGCAAGGCTAAGGTGAAAAATACCAAGCCCAAGAAGACTAGCTCTAAAAAGAGTGCCAAAAACAAGAAGTAATGGCGGGTAGACAATTTGCATTAAAGTAATGTTTACACGTTAAAAGCAACTTTCGCAATAAATATTTTTTTATTATTTACGCCATGATTCTTCCAAAGCGTATCAAGGTCCTTCTGGGCGTTATTACAGTCCTTTTTGTATTCTATTTTATTAGAGACTGGTTTGTTTTTTACCAGTGCGGGGCTGTTGAACAATGCTTGGCAGATTCAAGCTATGTGCAGCACTATACCAAGTTCGCAACGACAGTGCTTGTCGCTATTTTGGCCATTGCTATTGGTAAGGATTGTCTAGGCAGGCGCGACCATCGTCTGTTGTTGACCGCCATGGGTGCGGCTTTTTTGGCCGATATCTGCTTTAAGCTTCTGCATAACGCTAAATCACTCGCTCAGTTCAGCGTGGAATTTATGCTCATGGGTGTCTGTTTCTTTATTGTGTTCCAGTCTATTCTCATTTATCGATTTACCCGTAAGAACGAGACTGACAATAGCATTCCGTGGATTATCCTGGTTCCTTTCGCCTCTGTGCTGGTCCTCTTTGACCTTCGTCTTCTGGGAGTGTTTGAAACCGGTCTGGTTCCCACTATCATTGTCTATGGAACATTCTTGACTTGCGCCCTTTTCGAAGGTCTTCGCGTGTCCAGGTACGGTTACTTCCCCCAAAAGAATGCCTCTCTTATTAGGCTTGGCATGATACTTTTCTACTTGGGCGATGTCTGCGTGGGATTTTCCTTGGCAACTGGAGACGACCATAGTACTCAGGAAGTCGTTGCTACCGTTGCCAATAACTTGGTTTGGTTCTTCTATGTTCCTGCGTTGCTCATGTTAGTATTGAGTGGAATCCGCAAAAAATAAAAAGCAAACCATGAAAATGAGAATGCCGGCCATAAAGGTCGGCTTTTTTTGATAAATCTCATGTCCTAAACATACTACGGAAGCTTATTTTTTTACTGACGGTAATATTAACATTTCCTATTTTAGAGAAAAAAGGTTTGTTATAAAGCGATCGTTCAGTTTTTCTCGGGTTAGCGCAGCTTGGAGTGCTTTAACCCTGTTTATGGGCCTCTCCCTTGTTGAACAGGATGCATTCAGTCGTGTTAGCCACGAGGATTCTGACACAAGACTTTTCTCCGTCCGTTGCATAAAGGACTCCAATTAATAAACGGACTTCTATCCAGTTAGAATGTAAAGGAACCCGCTGGCAAAAGCTGGCGGGGTTCTTTTTTGTATAAGACCTGCACTTTTGTGTACGAAACGACTTGACACAGCCCGTACGGGAGTGTATATTTGTGCAGTAAGTTTTTTATACTGCACATTTGGAACTATGATCGAACAAGTCAAAGGTTGTCTTATAGAAAAGTCCCCCACTTTTATTGTGGTGGATGTAAATGGAATTGGCTATGGAATCAATGTTTCGGCCCACACGGCTGGAAAATTGCCTGAAGTTGGCGATGGTAACACCCTAGTGACCATCTATACAAACTTGGTCGTTCGTGAAGATTCCATGACGTTGTTCGGTTTTGCCGACAAGACGGAAAAGGACACCTTCCTGATGTTGTTGGACGTCAATGGCGTTGGACCTAAGATGGCCCAGCGCATACTGAGTGGAGTCACGCCGGCGGATCTCCTGAATATGATCGCCAGCGATAACAAGTCCGCCCTGAGTAAAATCAAGGGGCTTGGCAAAAAGACCTGCGAACAGATGGTCCTTACCTTGAGAGACAAGGCAGGCACCATGCTTCAGGGCCTAGGCAACGTAGAAGGTAGCGGAGTTACTAGCATGGGCGCCCTTACCGGGGCTAAACTTGAAGCCGTTCTTGCGCTCCATACTCTCGGTGTCAAGGATCCTGCTGCCGAAAAGGCCGTTGTGAAGGCCGTCGAAGTTCTGGGCGATTCCGCCGATGCCGCTCAACTTATTCCCGAAGCTTTAAAGTATTTGTAATCCTATGGAAGATCAGCGTATTATTTCTCCGGAAAGACGTTCTGGTGACGAAGGCGATGCCGAAAACACCCTCCGTCCCCCATCACTTGCGGAATTTACCGGACAGAAATCCATTAAGGAAAGTCTTTCTATCGCCATTGAGGCGGCAAGGCATCGCGGAGACGCCCTGGACCATTGTCTATTTTCTGGTCCTCCGGGACTTGGTAAGACGACTTTGGCTGGGATTATCGCCAAGGAAATGGGCGTGAACATCCATATTACCAGCGGACCGGTTCTTGAAAAAGCCAGTGACTTGGCAGGTCTTTTGACTAGTCTGCAGGAAAACGATATTCTCTTTATCGATGAAATCCATCGTCTGAACCGCGTTGTAGAAGAATACCTCTACCCCGCCATGGAAGATTTCAGGTTGGACATCATGCTGGATTCCGGCCCTGCGGCCCGCAGCGTAAACCTCCCCCTGAAGCATTTTACCCTGGTGGGCGCGACCACCCGCAGCGGCCTTCTGACTGGCCCCTTGCGTGATAGATTTGGTCTTCAGTATCGCCTGGAATTGTATGATGAAGAAGATATCATGCTGATCTTGATGCGTAGCGCAAGAATTTTGGATATTGAATTGGATGAAGATGCCGCCAGATTGCTAGGTGGTCGTTGCCGCGGAACACCCCGTATCGCCAACCGCGTGTTAAGGCGTTGCCGCGATGTGGCTCAGGTTCGTGGAACTGGAGTTATCGACTTGAATTCTGCCCAGAAAACTTTGGATATGCTGGGAATCGACGGCGAAGGCCTAGATGGCATGGACCGTAAAATTCTTACGATGCTTATAGACAATTTCGGTGGAGGTCCAGTGGGCCTTGGAACTATCGGGGCTGCTATTGGCGAAGAACCCGATACCATTGAAGAAGTGTATGAGCCCTACCTCATTAGAAAGGGCCTGCTTTCCCGCACTCCTAGAGGGCGCATGGCCACCCACAACGCGTACGAGATGCTGCACAGGCCGATTCCACCCAGAGCTGTATCGCAGTTCCAGGGGCAGACGCAGGCGGGCTTCAATTTGCAAGAAGAAATGCCTCTTTAGTTTCGGCTCGAGTTGTTGCCGTTCCTTTTGCTGCAGCTTCGGTTATTATCGGAATTCCGGTGCGATGGTTATAATCATATTGACGCCGTGCAGTCCGTGGAATCCCAGCTGCACACGGCACAGGAACATGTTGGGCTGACGAACTCGGATGCCAAAGCCCCATGAGTTGTAGTAATGGTCGAAACTCCACTTGTCGATTTTATCGGCGATAAGTGCGTATTCGTCGAACACGACTCCATCAACAAAGCGGTCTACCGGCCAGCGATATTCTGCGCTCAAGGACATGATATGATGGGATGCCCATGTATCCCCATATCCACGCAGCGGAGTTCTTGCATTCAATGTGGGGAATGCGTTAAAGGGTGCGCCGCCTTTTTCCATTTCCCATAAATCAATTAGCCTATACTGTAAGGCGATAACCCTTCTCTCAAAAAGGGTTTGCATCATGTTTTCGGGACGCCATACACGAATGGCTTCATCCCAGGAAAAGTCGGTATAGAACTTACGGTTCTGTCGGGCTTCTGTTGCGCTTAGAATATAGTTGGGGCTGCTGCCTAGCAAGAAATAACGCTGGAGCAAGAACTCCGTGCGGATGTAATCGTGCTTTCTTTTGGAACCATTAATGATATCTTCGTCATAATAGTCCTTGGCTTCATCGCCCAGTTCCTTGACACTTACGCCGTCGTACTTGCTGACAATGTTATAGGAACCTGAAAAACTGACGCGGGAACCTCGGGATGGGGCGTATGGGTAATCCAGGTCGTCGTAGATGATGGATGCACCAATGGGAAATTCCATATGGTCTTGATATAGTCCGCGGTCTTCGATGGAAAACTTCTTGCTAAATAACAGGGAGTCTTCGATATCGGGAACATCGGCCTTGATGAAGTTTTGGGTTGTCCAGATTTCAGCATTCCAGTTGCGGTTGTCAGAAAGCGGTGCGCCAAGTCGCCAGGTAATACTAAAGCTGGAATCCGGCTGTAGATAGCTAGCCTTTGTTTCGGGAACAATAAAATGTCTGTCTCGGTTCCAGTTGATACTGTAACGAACGCCGGCGAAAAGCGGAGTCCCAAGGATAGACTGCTTGGTGTATCGTGTATCGAAGGCCAAGTCGCCGTTGGCAAAAAATTCCCCTTGCAGCACTAGATAATCTCGATCCAGGAATACGCTACGGTGTCGATAGACAACGCCCAGTTCGGTACTTGCGCCCGGTTTTAAGTTGAAACTAGGGTAAATGAATATGTTCTTGCGTTCGCCGAAGGTGATTAAATCCACCGACCTTTCGATGACTCCGTTCTTGACCGCGTAATCGATGGGGGTCGCAATCGGGTAGATGAGGACGTTCAGTACTGGCTGGATGATGTAGTCCAGGGGCCATTTCCACAGGTTAGACCACTTGAACGAATCTTCTTCTTCGACGTTCTCTGTTTCGGGATTTTCGGAAGTTGAATTTTGAGGTGCAGGATCATTGGATTCCTTGGTTTGTGCAAAAGGGCTTGCAGCCATCAGCTGCAAACAAAACGCCATCGTAGCGATCTTCCTACATAAACCCAACTTCATACCCCCCCAATTTATAATTATATTGTTGTCATGTTTTCTGCGTTCGCAAAAATAGTTAAGAGATTAGGGCAAAATTATAGGGCGAATATCATCGTATCGTTGGTATTGGCCGCACTTTGTATCTATCCCATTAACCATTTGCGTTGGGAACTCCAGTTGCAGGATTCTCTGAAGGGAAATGAGGTACAACTAGATTATCAGGATATTGAAAATTCTTTTGGTGGATTAGGCAGCCTCACTATTGTCTTACAATCAAAAGACAGTTTGACGAATTTCAACCTGGCCCGTAATTTCGCCAGGGATTTCTCCAAGGACCCTCTGGTTCACTTTATCGAGTTTGCCGCCGACGAAAACTTTTTCAAGAAGAACCGCCTCCTGTATGCCAATGAAGACGAAGTTGCCGCTGTAGTCAACATGGTTGACAGTGTCAAAAACGCCCATTTCCGTAAAAGCAATCCCTTTCTAGTCGACCTTACTGAATCTGCAGATAGTGCAGGTGCAACTGCAGAAAAGGCTGATGGACTGGTAAAGCAGATCGAAGAAAAATACTTTAGGGAACTCCAACAGTCCCATGCCAACAATGATGGGACAATCCGTGTCATTGACATCTACCCCACCCATTCCCTGACCGACCTGCAGTCAAATCGCAATCTTTACAACCGAGCCAAAGCTTATCTTGACTCTGCAGCAAGCTCACGAAACATTGAAGTCTACTATACCGGAAAGATTTACAAGTCAATCAAGACCGGTAAGAAACTTCTGCCCGAGGCAAAATTCGCGGGGGGAATGGCTGTCATCATCCTCCTGGTGCTGTCCATGCTCCATTTCTATAGACGGCCCCAGTTGATCCTGATTTCTGGTTTGCCTATTGCACTTCCCACCATATTCATGTTCGGGATTGCCTACCTGTTTTTTGGAAGAATCAATCTGTTTACGTTAAACCTGGCCTTGATTTTGCCGGGCCACGCCATGCAAATACAGACGCACCTCCTGACCCGATTCTTCCAGGAACGTGACCAAAACTTAAGCCCCACCCTCAGTACCGAAAGTGCTATCCTGGGTATTATGCCTCCGGTTGCGGCCTCTTCGCTAATCATGGCTGCCCTGTTCCTTTCGCTGTTGCTGATTCCTCTGCCGGGTTTGCGGGAATTGGCAATCCTTGGAGCCATCGGAGTCTTGATGAACCTCTATATCTGCCCCCTTCTGGGTGTATCGCTGTTGCGCTTTGCCCAGCAGAAGAAGATGTTCAACATTGCCGAAATTTCCCGACACATTCCTCGACGTCTCAAGCTGTTCCCCAATAAGGTGAACTGGGCCATCATTGTATGCATCAGCATCCTCAGTAGCGCAGGCCTTTTGTACAGCGGCAACAACCTGGCCTTCCTTTACGATTTCAGGCAGACCGAAATGCAGTTGGATGAGCAGAAGGTGAACGCCCTGATCGAAGAGACCGGATTCTCCACCTTCGATCCAGTCATTGTGATGTTGCCGGACTCCTCATACAGTAGCAGCATCCAGGAAGACTTCAAACACCTGAAGGATCGTGGACAGATTCCCGACTTGGGAAGAATTTACACCCAGTACCAGTTCATGCCCAAGATGAGCAAGAACAAGAAAAATATGCTGGAACACCTGAAGGCGGAGCTGACTCCTCAGATTTTGTCTCGCTTGGCCACAGACGACAGTGTTTCTATCGTGGAGATGCTCTCTAACTATGAGAATGACATCCAGGAATTCAAACTTTCTGAAGATATCCGCCGCAAGTTCTCGGGCAAGGACGGTCAGTCCGGAGTATTTGCCTTTATCATCCCCTCTTCCGATCCTGACAATGGCCTGGCCTGCCGCCACATTAATGCTCAACTCCAGAAGTTTGACGGCATCCAGGACAACAAATTCAAGGTCTGCGGAACCCCCATCCTTAGAGCAAACGTATTGGACCTGGTGCTCCAGAATGTCGACAAGTCCATTGTGCTTGGGATTATCATGCTTTGGTTCATTCTGCTGCTGTACTACAATAAATTGAGCCGAGCCTTCTTTACGGTACTCCCTTCCATGTTCTCTATGAGCTGGTTGACCATTCTTGTTCACGGTTGGGGAATCCATATTTCGTTCTACAGTTCCCTGGCATTCGTGCTGCTGATTGGGGTCAGTGTTGATGGCTCCTTGCAGCTCTGGTCATCCTATTACGAAAAGCAGAATGGAACCGCCTGGACCGTTCTGCGCGCAAAGCTTTCTTCAATCCTTACGGCACAGGGGGCCAGTTTTATCGGCTCTTTCGCCATGTTGCTTTCGTCCCACCCGGGTATTCGCAGCATGGGCATTATCAGTGTCATCGGATTGATTTGCATATTCATTTCACAGTTAACCATTTACCCCCTTATCGCAAGTACGTTGGATACTTACCGCGTCATCAAGAAATCAAGGCTCAGAAAAAATGAAACCTCTATCCACTAGAACTTTGAATATTGCCGCCAGTTTGACGGTCGCTATCGATACTTTGGCCAAGCAGATGATTGCTGATGGCAAGGACGTTGTCAGTTTGGGTGCCGGTGAACCGGACTTCCCTACACCGGGGCCTATCCGTGCTGCTGCTTGCAAGGCTATTGACGAGGGCAAGACCCGCTACACCGCACCTGTGGGCATTATGGAAGTCCGCAAGGCCGTGGCCAAGAAACTGAAAGATGAAAACGGTCTGGACTACAAGCCGGAACAGATCATCATGACTAGCGGTGCAAAGCATGCCGTGTTCAACTCCCTGGCAGCACTTGTGAATCCGGGTGACGAAGTGATCGTTCCCGCTCCTTACTGGGTCACTTACCCCGAACTGGTAAAGTGGCTTGGTGGTGTGCCCGTAATTGTACAAGCTACCAAGGAAGCCAAGTTCAAGATTACCGCAGAACAGCTCCGCGCCGCCATTACAGACAAGACCAAGGCAATCCTCCTGAATAACCCCTGCAACCCCACCGGAGCCGTGTACACCAAGGAAGAACTGGGTGAACTGGCCAAGGTAATCGTGGAAAAGGACATCTACTGCATTTCTGACGAAGTGTATGAATACTTCGTCTACGATACCGAATTTACAAGCGCCGCCGCCTTCCCCGGCATGGCTGAACGTACCATCGTCATTAACGGTTTCTCCAAGTCCCATTGCATGACCGGTTGGCGTATCGGTTACAACGCAGCCCCCGCCGACATCGCAAAGATCATCGGCAAAATCCAGGGACAGGCAACACACCACCCTAGCAACGTAGCGCAGTACGCCGCATTGGGCGCTCTTGAAATGGACAAGTCTAACGTAGAAGCCATGCAGGCTGCATTCCTGAAGCGTCGCAACTACATGCTGAAGCGTACCGCAGAAATCCTGCCGGTTCCCGCTCACGCACCGGAGGGCGCATTCTATCTGTTCGCTCCCGTGACCTGTTTCTACGGCAAGAAGACTCCCGAGGGTAAGGTCATTGGCGGTTCCGTTGAACTTTGCGAATACTTGCTGCAGTCTCAGGGCCTTGCCATTGTGCCGGGTGCCGCATTCGGTGACGATACCTGTGTTCGTTTCTCTTACGCAGCCAGTGACGAAACTTTGGAAAAGGCATGCGACCGCTTTATCGCCGGCCTGAAGGCTCTGGTTTAATTATGAATTACGAATTATGAATTATGAGATTCATCAAGATGGTTTTAGAACTATTTTAAAGTTTTGTAATTCATAATTCCTACCTTATAATTAGTTATATGAAGTCCTTCCAGATCGTCACTCCTTCAGCCGACAAGCCCTTTACTATCGGCCGTAAGTCGGATAATTGCCTGGTGCTAGATAACCTGATGGTGTCTAGACAGCATGCGGTATTGGAGTGCGTTTCTGGCCAATGGACTTTGCGGAACCTGACCGAGAACAGCGTAACGCAGCTGAATGGTGCCGACGTTTCTGCACCGCTTCCCATTAAGGATGGCGATGTCATTCTTATCGGAACGCAGAAGTTGCAGGCCACCTTGAAGGATCGCCATCTGTCGTTACTGGTGATGGATGCCTTCAACAATTCTGAAACGGAACTGCCTGAAGGTATTTCCGTCGAGACGTCTGCGAGCGCCGCCCTGATCAACTTTACACAGAAGATGGTCTCCCCCCAGGGGAAAGTCCTTCGCTCCATACCCCTGAACGAAGGTGAAATTTTCAAGATTCCCGGTTATGAGCTGGAACTTTCGGAAGGCCGTGTCGCCTGCTTTAACGCCCCTCAGGGTTTTAGCGTCACCGCCCGCCAGCTGGATATTTTTGCAGGTAAAAAGCAGATTGTCCGCGACTTGAATTTCACGCTGCCCGCCGGCGAAATCATGGCTATTATCGGTCGTTCAGGCCAGGGAAAATCCACCCTCCTGCGACTGCTACAGGGCATTCACAGCTGTGGCGAAAAATCACAGGTCCGCATCGGAGGCCTGGATTACCGCAATGCAGAAATCCGCAAGCATATTGCATTCTTGGAGCAGGATCCGGAACTGCGCCGCGACCTGACAGTCCGCGAAACACTTCTGGATGGCGGACGCACCAGCATGAACCACCATGAATTCAAGGCCAATGCCCAAAAACGCATGGAGCAGTTCTGTCAGCTTTTCGGTCTGACCGAACGCATGGACAATCTGGTAAAGACTCTGAGCGGAGGCGAACACCGTCGTGTGGCCCTGGCCCGCGAACTCATGGGCAACCCGGGCCTTATCGTTCTCGATGAACCTCTTTCCGGATTGGATCCTTACAACGCCAAGATCCTCTGCACCCATCTGCAACAGCTTTCGTTCCTGGGTCACACGGTGATTCTTACCACCCATAGCTACGAAGCTTTGGACATCGCCAACAAGGTGCTGGTATTACATCACGGGGAACAAGGTTTTTACGGCACCCCCGCCGATGCCTTCCGCTATTTCAACACCAGGGATCCCGAAGAAATTCTTTCGGACCTGAACGACGAATCCGCCACCAACTGGAAGAACTCCTGGGAACGTAAGGCCCAGGATAATCAGGACGATTCTAACGGCGACGAGAGCGCCCATCCAAACATTTATTTCGTAAAGAATGAACTTGCCCCTGTGCTGTTCTACAAGATAGGTCTTACCGCAAAACAATGGTTCCGCGACCTGGGAAAGACCCTCACCTTGATTATTCAACCCCTGGTTATCGGTGGACTTTTCTCCCTGATTTTCTCGGAGCTGACTTCTCTTTGGATTGTAGCCTTCGCCGTCATCCTTTCGGCAAACTGGTTAGCCCTTTCCTTGTCAATCCGCGAAATTGTTCAGGAACGTCAGATTCTCCAGGGCGAGTTCCGTAAGGGCGTAAAGGTCCTGCCCACCCTGCTTTCAAAGGCCACCCTCCCCACCTTGGTGGCCTGGATTCAGACGCTTATCGTATACGCCTTCGTCAATTTCAGGATCGCTTCCCACGTTCCCGTGACAGCACTTTTGCTTACTACGGCAGCCATGGTCCTGCCAGCCGTCATGGTGGGCTTAATGGTGAGCGCCTTCTCCAGGAATTCCGGACAGGCAAACGCTACCCTCCCCTTGCTTATTATTCCCCAGGTAGCACTTGCCGGTGCGCTGGTTCCCCTAGATCAGATGCAGGCTCTTGGCCGCGCCCTGTCTACCGTAATCTGGTCCCGCTACAACCAAAATAGCCTTTTGAACCTACTTTTAGAGCGTCAAGACCCCGTTGTAAACATTGTTGCCGCCATCGCCATCGCTGTAGGTTTTTATATTGTGATGGCAATTAAACTTTTTAGATCCAAGAACGCAAAATGATCGCACCGCAGAAGCCAGAAGTATTTCCTCGTCCTTTTAACGCAAACTATGACCTCATTGGAACCTTGGGTAAAGGGGGCATGGGCAACGTCTACAAGGCCATGGACAAAAGGCTTAACCGCGAAGTAGCCTTCAAGATCTTGGACGCCTCCTCCGATGAAGAGGCCATCAAGCGTTTCTACATGGAAGCTCAGGCCATGAAGGAACTGGACCACCAGAACGTGGTTCATGTGTTCGACTTTGGTCAGCAGAACAACCAGCTGTTCATTTCCATGACTTATGTGGAAGGCACCAACCTTTCGGACATCCTCCACAACAAGGAACAGCTCTCCTTCGAGGCCATCGAAGTCATTATCCGCCAGATTGCCCGCGGCCTGCTCTACGCCCATAACAAGGGTATCGTTCACCGCGACATCAAGCCCTCCAACATCATGCTGACCCGCGACAACCGCGTGTACATCATGGATTTCGGCATCTCCTACATCCAGGAAATGGAAAAGGAACGCCTGACCCGCACCGGCATGACCATGGGTACCCCGGAATACATGAGCCCCGAACAGTGCCACGGTGACAGCGTCACCCTGCAGACCGATATCTACAGCATGGGCGTCATTCTTTATGAGATGACCTGCGGTCGCCTCCCCTTCGAAGGTGAAAAGCCCATCGAAATCGCCCTGAAGCACGTTCAGCAGCAGCCCCCTCCGCCGGAACAGTTCCGCAAGGATATGCCTGCAGGCCTCTCCAAGCTGATCCTCAAGTGCCTCAAGAAAAAGCTGAACGAACGCTTCCACGACATGCAGGAATTCCTGGATGCCTGTGACCAGGTGTTCACCACCGAACGCGATCGCCAGACTGGACGCATGGGAAACCAGACTCTGCTCCACAAGCACACCCAGTCCATCGCCGACATGGCCAACAAGATTTCGCCCAAGGCCCGCCTCTTGCAGAAGAAGCTCACCGCCCTGGCCGTGTTCATCTTCCCGCTGATCATCATGTTGCTGATCCTGCTGATGCTCACCCACAAGCCCGAAAGCACCCTCCGCGAACTGGAGTGGAACGACGCCATGGGCAACTACGAAACTAAGGCACTGGAAATCGACCAGAAGAAGGGATATCCGCTGGACAACCTTAAGGACAATGACCTGAAGACCGCCTGGCTGGCCCCCGTCCCCCAGAAGCCCCAGAATCCCGTTCTGACCCTTTACTTTGAAACCAACGCCGTGGTCACCCATTTCGGTATCGCCGTTGGCTACCAGAAGTCCGTGGACGACGCCTTCGGTGACCGTTTCCGCATTTTCAAGAAGCCCCGCACCCTGACCCTCGAAACCAAGGACGGTTTCAAGCAGAAGGTAAAGCTGGAAAACATCAAGGGTATGCAGTACCCCACCATCCAGGCCATGGAAACCACCGAACTGAAGATTTACCTGGACAACGTCCACGAAGGTGAAAACGCAGACTTCGCTGTTTCTGAAATCCGCCTGCTGGGAATGGAACTGCCCTAAGAGGCAAAGCCTCTACCGCCCGGGCAACGGGCAAAAATCGTCGACCTGAACACGAAACGTGTACAGGACATGCATTGACTATATGAAAGAGGGGTCGCGCAATTTCATTGCGCGGTTCGTTAAACTTTTAATAAAAAGAAGGTTATGCATGAACAAGACCGTACATTCTGACACACGCAAAAAAGGCAACGCCATCGAAGACCAGGCAGCCGCATTCCTGACCCGTAACGGTTATCAGGTGGTGGCCCGCAACTATGCCTACCGCGGAGGTGAACTGGACATTGTGGCAAAACAAGGCGAAACAATCGTCTTTGTAGAAGTCAAGTCCGTCTGGAATAATCAGCAGGGGAATCCCGCCGCCCGCGTGAACCGCCTAAAGCAGAAAAAGATCTGGCACACCGCCTGCCACTTTCTCCACTCTCACCCCCAGATTGCCCCCAGGGGTTTTGACCAGCCTTGTCGTTTTGATGTACTGAGTGCCAGGGTCTACCAGTCTCCCCTGCAATTTTCACACATTCAGAACGCCTTCGAAGGCACCCAGGTGGTTCCCCAATGTTAGCGCATTAAAGTTCGATGATCCATTCTCTGGAATCAGGCGTCTTGGAATAGACCGTCTTGCTAGACTTGGAACGTTCATCTATAACGGTAATTTCCATACCGATCAGGTGATTCTGGGTATCCCAATCCTTATGAACCACCGCCCTCTGGACAATTTCGTTGTTGATGGTCCATACCACGTTACAGTTCTCGATGGCTCCGATAGAAACCTCATAGTCACCGCCTTCCAAGTCATTGGCCATCAAGGTGCAGCGGGAATCAACAGCCACGTCCACCATATCTTCGGGATTTTCGCGCTGGATACTCCCCTTCAGAAGTACGTAGGAATAGAAGTCATCCCCCGCAGAAAAACATCCGGAAAGGAGGGCGGAAACAACCAGGAGAACAATCATAGAATAACGCATAGTGCAAAGATAGTCAACATGGACTATCCTTAAATAAATTTTTTTGAGCCAATTCAAGCTTTTTTGTTTAAATTCAGCACATGCGATTTGAAGTACATCCACAAAATCCTCAGGCCCGCATTGTTAAGCTGGCCGCCGCCGCCCTGGAAGACGACGGTCTTGTTCTGTACCCTACAGAATCCGGTTATGCTATCGGCTGTAACGCAGAATCCCCCAAGGCCATCCACAAACTTTATGCCTTGAAAAAGCCCATGAAGAAGTTCTTTATGGCCCTGATCATTCCCGATATCCGTGCCGCCACCGACTACGCCCGCATCGACAATTTCGCCTTCAACATCATGAAGCCCCGCGTACCCGGCCCCTTCACCTTTATTCTGCCCGCCGACCATCACATCGCCCGCCGCCTAGACGTAAAGCGCCCCGAAATCGGCGTGAGAATGCCCACCCACCCCTTCTTCAAGGAACTGTTCCAGCATTTCGACAAGCCCATCCTCAGCACCGCCGCCAAGCTCAGCGACGAAGACATCTACGAGCCCGACGAACTCTGGAAAACCTTCGAGCATTCCGTAGACATGATGGTGGACTGCGGCCCTATCGAAATCTGCCCCACCAACATCATCAGCCTGGTCAAACACGGCGAAGTGGAAATCATCCGCGGCGAGCTGGACCCGGAGATGTAGACTTCACGTCAACCATCGTCATCCCGAGCCATCAATTATCGTCATTCTGAGAGCCGCAGGCTCGAAGAATCCATAACGAACTTAGAACAAATTAAAATACAAATCCCTCCATGTTGGATTCATGCTTTCCAGCAATTCTATCTTGCGCACCCTTCTCCACCCTTTCAACACTTTTTCCCGTTCTATAGCAAAGCGGATATCATTATACACTTCGAAATATCCAAGCTTATCAACTCCATATTTCTGCGTAAAACCAGGAATTGCCTTGCTTTTGTGTTCGGAAACTCTGCGTTTCAGATCATTAGTAACACCAATATATAGTGTCCCATTTCGTTGACTAAAAAGTATATATGTGTAGCTATGTTTCTCCATAAAAACGAAGATACCAAAAAAGGACTGTCATTTGATGACAATCCTCTTTTTTACTTATGTACTGGATCCTTCAGGGCTACGCCCTTCAGGATGACGTAACGCCGTTAACGAACCAGCATTCCCGCGACACACTTTGACCACTTAGCACTTTAGTGCTTAGTGGGCATGATCCCCCTTGCGGGGAGAGCAATTAAACCATAGCTGCAGAAAATTCTGCTTCGGTCACCAGGTCTTCGCCGATGAACACCTGACCGGCATACTTGAAGATGCCGCGACGAGCCATGCGGAGGTCAGTGAGACGGACCTTCAGGATGATATCGGTAGGAGGAATCACAGCCTTGCGGAAGCGGCAGTTTTCCACACCCATGAAGGCGGGGCGCTTGCCAACAGTCTTATCTTCCATTGCGATCATGGTCAGGAGAGTTGCTGCCTGAGCCATGGATTCAATCTGGATCACGCCGGGCATCACCGGATTGCCGGGGAAATGGCCCTTGAAGAAGTCCTGTTCGCCAGTAACGTGCATACGGCCCACCAGAGAAGGGGGATTTTCTGCAGTGCCATCACCCATGTTCAATTCCAGGATTTCGTCAACGAAAGCAAAGGGGAACTTCTGGGGAAGAACTTCGTGGCAAACATCTTCGCCGTAGAGAACGCCTTCTTTATCAGATTTTTTCAAAGAGTCCAGCAGAGACATAAGGTATTAACTTCTCCATGATTTGTCGGTGAGAAACGTGCCCACCGTTGGTGATTTCAATCCGCACCTTGGGGAGTGCAGGACAAATGAATGTTATATCGCCAATTAAATCTAGTATTTTATGCATGGCAGGTTCATTGGCGACACGGAAATTTTCGTTGCAGGGGCATCCTGCGGAGGCTTTTGCGTCTAAAAGAAGTCCGCAGCTTTCATCTACGCCTTTTAATAGACCGTTGGACCGCGCAGCGTCAAGTTCTAACTGAGAAATAAACGTGCGGGCCATAAAAATCTGAAACAGGTTCTCTGGAGAATAAAGGCTAACCGATGCGGCCGACTGCAAGTCGCAGGTGTCACCGCGGGCCACACTGCGGTCCAGAACGTACTCCACCTCGAAAGTTTCTGCAGGCATGATACGTACATGGCCATAGGTTCGCGGATTATCACCCGACGTTTTCAAATCCCAGTTAGCGTTTACCGGGGCATCGTAAAAAACAAGTTCTTCAGGCTCCCCCGCAGCTCGGCGCAGGCCATAGAAAAACGGTGCAGCAGAACCATCCATCAAGGGAAGTTCTGCAACCTTCGCGGCGGACTTGCCGTCTGCTCCACAATTCACATCGGCTCCGCTCACGATATTCACGTTAAAGCGGCGGTGGGGCCACATCAGAAAAACAGGAGCCAGATGTTCCGGGCTGGCCATAGCACCGCAGTTCAAACCGACAGCATGGGCACGAGCCTCGTCGTCGTAGGTGTAGATGGCTGTACGGGCAGCTTCAAACTTCAAGTCAGAAAAAATCTTGCAAAGATCCGTGCGGTAGACTTCCTTACCATCTACGCTCCAGACCACTCGGGGCTTGTGTGTAGGATCCCTTTCCAGAACGTCCACCGTCACCATGGCGTTCTTGTAGCTCAGCGACGGAGACTTAAATTCGTAATGCTGTGAATTGGTCGTCATAACTTTGGGCAAAGATAGTATAACTTTCCATACCTTGTGATTTGCCTTTTGTCAGTAGCATCTTTAGTGCGGTTTTCGCATTTTCAACGATGTTTTTACAAGGTTTGCGTTTTACATCCGTCTTTTTTTGTGTAAATTTAAGGCGAACTTTTTTTGATTTTTCAAAAACGGGCTTTGCCCGACCAAGCTTTACAAACCAAAAGGAATAATATGCGTAATTGCTCCTCTCTTAAGATTGATGGTCCTTGCAAGATCTACCTCGAAGAATCCGAACTTCCGAAGCAGTGGTACAACGTCCGTGCCGACATGAAGAAGAAGCCGGCACCGCTCCTGAACCCGGGTACCGGTAAGCCCATGACTGCCGCCGAACTGGAAGGCGTGTTCTGCTCCGAACTGGTCAAGCAGGAACTGGACAACGATACCGCATATATCGACATTCCTCAGGACATCCAGACTTTCTACAAGATGTACCGCCCGTCTCCGCTGGTCCGCGCCTACTTCCTGGAACAGGCCCTCGGCACTCCGGCTCACATCTACTATAAGTTCGAAGGTAACAACACCAGCGGCAGCCACAAGCTGAACTCCGCTATCGCCCAGGCCTACTACGCCAAGCAGCAGGGCCTTAAGGGCGTGACCACCGAAACTGGTGCAGGCCAGTGGGGTACCGCTCTTTCCATGGCTTCCGCCTTCTTCGGCATTGACTGCCAGGTTTACATGGTGAAGTGCTCCTACGAACAGAAGCCTTTCCGTCGCGAAGTGATGCGCACCTACGGCGCTTCTGTCACTCCGTCTCCTTCCATGAACACCAACGTTGGCCGCAAGATCAACGAAGAATTCCCGGGCACCACTGGTTCTCTGGGTTGCGCTATTTCTGAAGCTGTTGAAGCAGCCGTTACTCAGGAAGGCTACCGCTATGTTCTTGGTTCCGTGCTGAACCAGGTTCTCTTGCACCAGTCCGTTATCGGTCTCGAAGCCCACGCCGCTCTCAAGAAGCTTGGTGTTAAGCCCGATATGATCATCGGTTGTGCAGGTGGTGGTTCTAACCTTGGTGGTCTTATCTCCCCGTTCATGGGCGAAAAGCTCCGCGGCGAAGCTGACTACGATATTCTGGCAATCGAACCTGCAAGCTGCCCCAGCCTTACCCGCGGTAAGTACGCTTACGACTTCTGCGATACTGGTAAGGTTTGCCCGCTGGCCAAGATGTACACTCTGGGCTCCGGCTTTATTCCGTCTGCAAACCACGCTGGTGGCCTGCGCTACCACGGCATGAGCTCTGTCCTTTCTGAACTCTACGATCAGGGCCTGATGCGCGCTGCTTCCGTAGAACAGACAAAGGTGTTCGAAGCTGCTAAGCTCTTCGCTCAGACCGAAGGTATCCTGCCGGCTCCGGAATCCAGCCACGCTATCCGCGCTACTATCGACGAAGCTCTCAAGTGCAAGGAAACTGGCGAACAGAAGAACATCCTCTTCGGCCTCACCGGTACTGGCTACTTCGACATGGTGGCTTACCAGAAGTTCAACGACGGCGAAATGAATGACTACATCCCCACCGATGCAGACATCGCAGCAAGCCTCGCCAAGCTCCCGCAGGTCTAATAGCGGAAAGCAGAAAGGTTAAAGCGTAAAGAAATTTCTTTAATCTTTGTCCTTTAAACTTCAACCTAAATCTCGTGGGTTCCCTACGAGATTTTTTCTATTTTATCGTTTATAAAAAAGGAAGGCCTTACAATGAACTTTAAGAAAATTTTAGCACTTTCAGTTGCATTGATTTTTTCTGCAGCCCAGGCTGAAGATGTCATCAAGATCGTCCGTGTGGATGACAATAATTTCGAAAAGGAAATTCTCCATACCGACAAACCTACCATCCTGGATGTATTCTCTTCCAGCTGCCCGCCTTGTTTGATCATGATTCCGACCCTCATCGATATCGCAAAGAAGTATCCCGATGTTAAGGTGGCTTCCGTGGGCTTTGATGAACCTAACGTTCAAAAGATCAAGAATACCTTGCCTATCCAGGCCTTCCCCACTTTCTTCTTGATTAAGGATGGCCGAGTCATCAACCGTATCCAGGGTGCCGCCAGCGAAGCGGATTTGCTCGCAGCTCTTCAGTATACTCCTAAGGCCCAGCCCGCAGCAAAGCCAGCCAAGGCAAAGAAAAAGACCGGCACCCAGAAGTTGAGCTGCTCCGCCAACGGCCAGTTTGGAGGCCTTCAGAACCATGTGACGATGACCCTTGTAATTACCGATGACCATATCGATAACGTCGACCTGGTTACCGACGTTTTTGTTCCGCCTGAAATGGACAACCGTCGTGATCATATAAAGCAAATGTTTATTCAAAGCGGTAAGGGTACTGTAGAAGAAACGATTACCGGCTTTAGACTCCACACTGCAAATGAAAGCCCCTTTATCAAGGCAATGAATATGCAGCGCAAGTCCAGCTATGCCGAAATGAAGTCTGGCCTGGAACTTCAGGGCTTCAAGTGTAAGTAATTAAATTTGCGCCCTTTTAACTTACGGCCCATGGCATCGAACTTGCCTTGGGTCTTTTTTATTATTGTCGGGCGCACGCGATTGGCAATTCCTGTGGGATCCTTATTTTCGACAAGTTCCTTATCTTCGTCAATGGTGTACCACTTTGAAATTTCGGGGAGTTGGGTAGCATCTTCGGGAGCCTGGGTACGGCCTGCTCCATAAACGGGATCGCTGAGCATACCGTCATCCACCATTCCGTAGAATACGCCAGAAGTCAGTTCCTTGGTAAAGTTGTTTTCAAGGTCTCCACGGAGTTGTGCGGTTCCGCTTAGCTTCTTGCTTGCCACCGCCCACATGACGCCATAAACTTGGGCATCATCTGCGATGGTAGAATTCACGATAATAGAAAGTGCGCCCACCTTGGCGTTGCCAGAAACGCTACCGCTAACTAGCCAAGCGTCGTCCGTCAATCTAGCGTTATCGCTGATGGTTCCCGAAGTCACCAGGGCGCGTCTAGAAACAACCGCATTTCCGCTGATGGTCCCGCCGTTAACAACAGCGTAATCTTCAATGCGGGCTTCACCGCTAACGGTTCCCCCGTTGACAACTGCATCGGGGCCTACGTAGGCGGTAGCAGCCACCTTTGCCTTGGAGCTTACCCAGCCTCCGCCATTGGAATGCCTTGTATAGTTAGCGGTACTTGTCGGCGTCCAAGCCCCATCCTCATAACCTTCCGGTTTGCCGTTTTCAACACGGACCATGTAGGGGTATCTGTAGATGGTGTAGTAAAACTGGTCCCAGGTAACGGTGTAAAGGTCCTTGGGAGTAGCTGTCACCGCAAGCCAAAGGGCCTTGTCGTTTGCCTTGGTCTCGATGCTCAGATTGAACGCCGTTCCCGACTTCATTTCACTGTAACGGGGCGTTCCGTCGGAGCCTTCGGCCACCAGTCCCACAGTCCAGCTGGAGCCAGGGTCGGGCATAATTTCAGGTGACAGGTTGCAGAGATTTTTTTGCACCCACTTGTTCTGGGCATCGGACCATTCCCACACAGTTTCGGTTCCCAGGCAACCAAATTCAGACGACGGTTTAGAAGCCTGCACAATGCCGCGGAACTTGACGGTTACCTTTCCTGCGGAGTCGGGATAGATTCGCACCAGGTTGTAGCCGAAACGTTGCGGAGCCCAGTAACTGGGTACTTGATAGAAACTATCCACTTCATCCAACATGGTAACACGGCTGTGTCTGCGGTAGATGTCGCCGGAGCCTGTGGTGCGGCGGGTGGCGAATTCGTAGTCTCCCCAGGTCTTTTGGTACAGCGCCTTTTTTGCCCCGGCATATTCCAGGGTGGCGTTCTTCATGGCGAACTTGCCGAACTGGGCTGTCAAATCTTCGTAAGTCCAGTCGTAGGCGCCAATCATGGCGCTAAAGGGCGTCTGGGAGGAGTAGCCAATTTCGCCATCGTCAATCTTATCCATCCACATGCGGTTCACCATCTGCACGCCTTTCCAGCCTCCGCCAAATTCCTCTTTCAGATGTTCCATGAACTGCCAGTTGCAATAGCGGTCGCGGGAACTTCCATAATACAAGTACGGAAAGTTGATCAGCGCCTCGGAACAGTAGTGGGCGTCAGTGGGGTTCACCTGATGGGCCATCCAGTTGGCGTGGGATTCGCAGATCCAGCCGGCGGTGGCGTTGGAACCCATCCATCCGGCAACGCTCTGCAGGCCGTGGGCGTATTCGTGTGCCAGGCCCCACAGGTCCTTGAAGGCTCCAGAACCTAGCCAGAGACCCGGGGAACATTCGTCCTTCCCTGCCCCGTTCTTCACGCAGGCTTCCGTGTTGCCGCCGCCGTAAAGGGCCGCCATCTTGGAATCCTCGAAAAGGTAGGCCACACTCTTCAGTTTTTCATTGGCGTTGCTGGGCTGGGGGTACATCCACTTTGCGGAATCGTGGTAAACCGAGAAAATGTGCTCCAGAGTGTTCAAGGCGTTCTGCGCAGTGGAATTATCCAAGGTGGCATTGTTGGCGGAGCCATCGTCGTGAGTCGCCTTCTTGCAGATTTCAAAATGGTCTGAGCTTGCCAAAAGTGTGTGACCCGCCGATGCACAAACCGGTTTCCAGGTAACGGCCGAGAAGGCGGTCCCCACTCCAACGAAACTTATAAGGCTAGCGGTTACCGCCAGCGATTTAAATCCAATCATAAACACTCCTTAATAACCAATCATCCCTAATTGGCCTACTTTGGAATATAAATTCTTAACTAAAAAAAGGGCCTGGACCTCGGGGCGACAAGCGCTAATTGTGTTTAAATCCGTGTAAAAAATCCCGCCTTTTAAAGCGGGACATGAACGATTCATAAAGCGGAATTTTTCTAGAAGTTGTCGTCGCGATCGAACATGTGGGTCACAAACTGCACCACCAGTTCCTTGTAGACTTCTTCACTGAACATGGGCTTTTGCAGCAAGTCGATGGTTTCCTTGGAAAGGGCACCAGTCTTTGCCAGTTCCAGACCGCCCTTCTTGTACTTGGCTCGAAGCATGTTCAGGCGACGTTCGCCGCCACGATGGTGCAGTGCGCGCATCTGAGGGCAAGCCACCAGGGTGTAACCATCAGCACCCAGAATGATGTTGAACTGTTTGATGATGGGTTCATAAACAACATCCAGATCGCACCAGGCACAGCTCGAAAGCAAGATGATCTTCTGGCCGGGCTTCTGGTTCTGCAGACCGTGCATGGGCCTGTCCATGGCGCCGGGCTCGTTGAGTCGCTGGCCCATATACGGGTGGACCATGCCTACGATGCGGTCCATCAGGCACTTCATCTGGCCGGGTACCCCAAACAGGTAAAGGGGGAAACTCCAGATGACGATGTCAGCCTCTTCCAACTTCTTGCGGATCATGGGAACATCATCGTCCTTCATAAAGCAGCTGCCATCGGGGCGGCCCCAGCAACTGAGGCAACCGCGGCAGGGCTTGATGTTCATGCGGTCGATATAGATGTATTCACTTTCAAATTCGCCACCTTCCAGAATACCTTCCACAAAGGCATTGGTGGGGATAAGGGTTCCGCTCCGTTCATTCTTGGGGCTAGCCACCATTACAAGCACTTTCTTCTTATCGGACACTTTTCTATTCCTAATGTTTATGAGGTAGCGAATTTAAAACTTCTAACTTTTTTGCACAATCAGATTTGTAAAAATGCTTTCAGCTCATCCATGCGGCGCTTGGCGTATTCAACACCATGGTCGTAAGATTCGTTCATCTTTCCCATGTCGCAATCAAACTGGTCGCACAAGTCGATTTCGGGGCGAATCAGGAATAGCTTGCCCTGCTTTTCAAGCTTTTCCATTTCCAGGAACATCCTGTCGTAACGCTTCAGGCGAACCATCAGGGCGCGGAACAAGTCGGGATACTTGCGCTTATACATCGGGTTCAGCACAGCACGATACTTGCGGAAATCCGTTACCGCCTCGCCAGGGTAATGGGTCGAAAGGGCCACCACCTTGTCGCAACCTTTTTCGAAGGCTCGTTCAAAAGGAACCGGCACCGTAATGCATCCGTCGGCGTAATGCTTATCGCCAATGGGCGCCATGGGGAAAAGCATAGGCAAGGCACAGCTGGCACTGATCAAATCCAGCAAGCGCTTCTTGTCGTTCTTTTCGGACATGAATTCTGCACGGCCGGTTTCGCAGCAAGTCAAGCCAATTTCGCACTCGATTTTCGAATTGGAATAGGCTTCGAAATCCAGAGGCATCTTGCCGTCGGCGGCATCGTAATTCAAGGCGTAGTATTCCTTGTGGATGCCAATATATTTGTTAGCCCACTTATGACCATTCTGCAGACGGGTAGGCAGCATGATAAAGCGCAAACGGCCCTGCTGGCGGGTGATGTAGTTTAAAGCGGCGTGGGCGCCGGCCGAAACTCCAGCCACGTAAGAAAAGCAATCTATGCCTTCGTCCATCCAGGTGTCAAGCACACCGGCGCTGAACATAGTCTGACGGGAACCGCCTTCTAGAACAAGACCGAACTTCACTTTGACACCTCTGCATTTTTAGCCGCATTTTCTGCTGTCACTTCTTCAGGCGTTTCTTCGGGGGGCGGCAGGATTTCGTTTACGTTCCTTCCCTGAGCCTGCTGCTTCAGCTTCCAGACCTTCTGACGGAAGTATTCGCTGCGTTCTGCCAGGTGCTGGGAAGAAGGAATTCCCTTCACACGTTCAATCTTTTCTTCTCCGCCAAAGACCAGCGCAGTGCGATGCCCACGCTTATAAGTACCGTCATGACCGACGCACACAACAGGCACGCCTGTGCTGCGGGCCAGGAATGCAAAGCCCGACTTGAATTCGTTCATCAAGCCATCTTCGCGGCACTTGCCTTCGGGGAAAATAATGACGGACTTACCGGCTTCCAGGTTTTTCTTGGCGATCAAGGCCCATTCTGTGTCCAGATTGTAGCGGTCACAGGGAATCACATGGACGCGGGTCAAAATCCAGTGGAAGCACTTCATCTCGAACCAGTCCTTGGCCACCACGATGTTCCTGTTCTTGAAAATCAGTGAAAGGAGCATGATCGGGTCGCAAGGAGAACAATGGTTCGCGATAATGATTCGCGGTTCTTTGAACTTATAAGATTGAACCGAAGGATCGGTAAAAGTAACCTTGGGGCGGAATACAATAAAGAAGTATGCTCGAACCGAGTAGATGACCGTCCATACAGCAAGCTGCATAAACGGTTCCGCCAACAACTTTAGGATGCGTTTCAATTCCAGACCTACTTACCCAAGGAGTCCTTGGGAATGGTGGTAAAGGTAAGACTGCCCTTGGCGTGAAGATTTCCGTTTACCTTGACCACACAGTCAAAGCCAACAATAATGCCACCACCCTTGGTCTTGTTCACGGCAATTTCAAGCTGGTCGCCGGGAATCACAGGCTTCACGAACTTGAAACCGTCAATCTTCAGCAACACATACAGCTTGTCATCCAGATCTTCGGGCTTTTTTTCAATCACCAGGGAGCAGAGCTGAGCGCAGGATTCCACAATAAGCACACCCGGCATAATGGGGGTGCCCGGGAAATGACCCATGAAGTAGGGTTCATTGACGCTAACGTTCTTGATGCCCACAGCAGATTCGTTGGGAACCAGTTCCGTCACCTTCTCGATCATCTGGAAAGGCGGACGCTGGGCGATCTTTTCGCTAATTTCAAAAATATTCATGGAACTCATAGAGAGAGACCTCCATCCAGCACAAATACCTGGCCGGTTACATAGGAGAACTGGTCAGAAGCAAGAGCCGAAACCATGTTGGCCACGTCTTCGGGGGTACCAAAACGCTTCAGGGGGATATTCTTGAGGTAACCTTCGCGGGTTTCTTCGGGAATGGCCTCGATCATGTCGGTAGCGATAAAGCCCGGAGCAATGGCATTCACGCGAATGCCCCAGCCACCCAGTTCCTTGGCAAGAGTCTGGGTCATGGAGTTTACTGCACCCTTGGTGGCACTATAGACGCTCTGGCCGGGCAAGGCGAACTTGGAGCTGACCGAAGACATATTGATGATGACGCCGGACTTCTGCTTGAACATCTTGAGGCCCACAGTCTGAGCGCAGTAAAGGTAGCCCTTCACGTTCAGGTCGAAGCACTTGTCCAGGGTTTCCTGGCTGATTTCAAGCAGGTACTGATCGCGGACGATACCGGCATTGTTCACAAGCACATCGATGCGGCCATAAGCCTTAAACACATCACGGACCATGGCCTTTACCTGGGCCAGATCGGCAACGTTAGCCTTATACACCATGCCGTCGCCACCTTCGGCCTTGATCAAGTCAAGGGTTTCGGCAGCAGCTTCGTCGGAACTGGAGTAGTTCACCACAACGGTGAAACCATCGCGGGCCAAGCGCAGGGCGCAAGCCTTACCGATACCTTTCGATGCACCTGTAACAATCGCAACCTTCATCAATATCTCCTTCTCAAGTAAATTACTTACCGAATACTACGGCGCTATAGGAACCGCCTGTAGCAAAGGCAACCACCAAAATCTTCTTAAGACCAGCTGCGTCAACGTTCTTCCTGGAAACGGATCCGTCCTTGGCCACGAAGTAGGCATTGTCGCTTTCCATTTCGCCAGAAAGCAGCAGGGCGGCTTCGGCGGCAGCCAAAGTGGCAGAAGCGGCACGGCCTTCGCCAACGCGTTCCTTCACTTCGAACAGGGGAAGAGTTTCCAGCTTATCGCCAAATACGCGGGCCAGGGATTCCTTTTCAATGTCATCCACTGTCTTGAAACCGTCGGCAAAACCGCAAACGGCGTCAATGTCAGCCACAGTGAGGCCAGCATCCTTAAGGGCATCGTTAATGGCGTTGTCCAAAGCTTCGCCAGAACCGGCAACCTTACCGAACTTCACGTTCTTACGGCCATTGCCGTAACCCAGGGCGTAGCAGTAAACCTTGGCGTCGCGAGCCTTGGCATATTCCTCAGTTTCCATCATAATAGAAACGGAACCGTCGCCAACCACGAAACCTTCTGCGTCGTCGAAGGGAGCCACGACCTTATCGGCGGCCACATTCAACTTCTGGGCAAATTCAGTAATAATGGGCAGGTTTTCGTCGGAACCGGTAGCCATCATGGCGCTTTCCTGACCGTCATAAATAACGCTCATGGAGTATCCGATGCTATCGAGACCAGAAACAGGACCCGTCGTAATGGTCACGCCGTAGCCCTTGATGCCGGAGCAGATGGAAAGGTAACCACCTGCAGCATTGTAAACGGTATGGGGGAACTTGAAAGCACTGCCGTTGGCATTGCCCTGTTCCGCAATCAATTCTTCAAAATCATAAGTTGCACCCAGGCCACCTTCGCTGGTACCTACGATAATGCCCACGTCCTTGGCATTGTCATCGGTAACGGAGAAGTTTGCGTCCTGGAGAGCGCGCATGCCGGAAACGGTCTGGAGTTGACCCAGATTATCCAACTTGCGGTAGAATGCCATCTTGATTCCCAATTCCTTGTAGTCATCGTTGGTGATGGTGGAATGGACAGAGGCACTTTCGGGCTTGGCATCGTTCTTGACAGCATCCAGGTAAGCCTGCTTGGAATTACCCAGGGGGCTTACGATACCGATACCGGTAACGGCAATCTTCTTGCCCTTTGCCGGCTGCTTTACTACATCGCCAGCCATCTTACTAAAGACAATGCTTGCGTTGGTGCCACCGAATGCCACGTTATTGCTCATAACGCAGTTCAGTTCCTTGGACTTGGGGGTGTTCTGCACAAAGTCCATCTGACCGACCTTGGCCTTGAGGGCTTCAGAATCTTCGGCAGTATAATGGAGTGTGGGAAGAACGGTATTTGTGGTAAGAGCCTTGATGCTAAAGACGGCTTCGATAGCACCTGCGGCACCCAGGCAATGACCAGTCATCACCTTGGTAGAACTTACACTAATAGTGGGATTTTCTTCGGCAAAGAACTTGCCAAAGGCGTTGATTTCGGCATTATCATTCTTGCCGGTACCAGTACCATGGGCATTCAGATAGCCAATGTCAGACTTCTTGATACCAGAATTCTTGACAGCGCGACTCATGGCTTCGGTCAGGCACAGGCCATCTTCACGGGGGGCGGTAATGTGATGAGCGTCACTTGTCACGCCAGAACCCAGCACTTCGCAATACTGCTTGGCACCGCGCTTCTGGGCATGTTCGTAAGATTCCACAACTACGATGCCGGCGCCTTCACCCAGAGTAATACCATTACAATGGTTAAAGGGAGAGCAACCGTTTTCGTCAAGTGCGTGGAGCGAAAGGAAGCCGGAATAAGGCACTGCGGCAAAGGAATCTGCACCACCTGCGATCACCACGTCGGCACGACCGGCACGAATCAAGTCGCAAGCCAGGGCGATAGAGATGGTACCTGCAGCACATGCATTTGCCACGTTGGTCACGATGCCGCCAGCTCCACAAGTTTCAGCAACCTGGGATGCGATGGAAGCGATGGGCATCTTGGGAATATCAGCAGCCGGGCGGCCATTCTGGTGGTAATGTTCCACGCTAATGACACCACCCACGCAGCTACCGATGATCACGGCGACACGCTGGTCGTCGCCAAAATTTCCGAGATTGGCATCTTTTAGAGCTTCATTTGCCGCCTTAATGCAAAGTTTGGAGGCGCGATCCTTTTCTTCGGGAGCATCAATTGCATCCAGGGAGTCGCAATTCACTTCTGCGGCAAGATCTGCATAGCAGTTCTTGGTATCTACAGAGGTGGTCTTATGAATACCCGAAACAGAATTTAGGGCATTTTTCCAAGTTTCTTCAACATTGTTACCGATGGCACAAATAACGCCAAGACCGGTAACGACACAGCGGCAGTCATTAGAAGTCATAAAAGATAAATCCGAAAATCAGATTGAATTACTTGTGGGATTCAATAAAGTCAGCAATGGTATCTATGCTCTGGAAGGGTTCCTTACCCACGCCAGTCATAGAAACACCAAAGGTGCTGTCAACGAAGGAGATGATTTCCAGGGAGTCGACGGAATCCAGGCCGATTTCTTCACCGAAAAGCGGGGTGTCATAGTTCAGAACGTCACCATCCACACCCAGATCAGACATAAAGAATGCCTTCAACTTGCTCTTAACTTCTTCATTAGCCATGCTAATCCTCTCTTTTTTTATGGTTTAATTTTTTTTTGGCACAAAGATACAAAAATCTTTCTTCAAAAAATCCCCAAAAAGGCTGCGAGGTGCATGAATGGGCCATTTTGGCGTATGAATGAAGAAAAAAATGAATTTTAGCGTGATTTTCGTCCTAAATTTTTGAAATCCGGAGTCAATTTTACACAATTTGTGTCCTTGGGAACCCCTCGATAAAGGGATAATTCCACGTTAAAAACACCTTTTGTGCTGGCCGCAACCTGCCAACGGCTCCCTGCCGGACATTCTCCCAGGGGTATTTTAGATACGGCACTAAAACGGGTTGCAGTTACCTTCATGTCAAATGCGTCTGTAGACAGGGAATCTGTCATTTTTAAGGCAGCCGGACCTCCAATAGTCTTATTCTTGCCAAAATAGGCTTTCTGGGCATCGATATAGGCCAGGGCTTTCAGCTGCATATCTTCCAGATTTCCCTCAACGGAATTGGAGATAACTCGCTGATGACAGGTAGAAATTCCCAAACAGAGTATAATAAGTGTTATAATAATGGCAACAGGAAACGCTAACTTTTTTAAGGGAACGTTGCCGATGGTTTCGAGAACTTGTCGCGGGTTAACCCTTTCTCCTTCGTCGTCACCTTCCCCATTTTCCCATTTTAGCAACTTGAGGGCCACCAGAATGTGGACAAATTGCCTCGGCAAGGCAAGACCGATTAAGGCAATTGCCAACAGGGCGATTGATAAGGCTAACAAAATGGCCAGGGCCGTATCTGCTGCAGGCAAAATATCCTGAACTTCTTTCAGAAGACCTAAAAGCTGTTTGTCTTCTGCAAAGTTGTTAGAGGCGAATCGCCCTGTAAAATTATTATAGCGTGCAAGACCCAAAGTCACTGCATCATTCGCCATAACAAGAACCGCTGCAAGAACCCGCTGAATAAACAGCATCAACATGCCGGCAAAGGCGATTACGGCGGCCACCAACCGCCCCGTTCTTACAGCGGTCAACCCGTAGTTTATCTCTTTCTTTTCACTCATTTGTCCTCATTTTACCCTATTTAGCTTCCACCAGTTCCTTGGCCAGTTTCTTGGCTGTAGTAAAGTCGGCCTTACCTGTACCAAGCTTAGGAACCTTTTCTACCTGGAAAGCTACAGAAGGTAACATTATGGGCGGGAAGTTATTGCTGGCGCGAAGTTCCGTAAGTACGGTTTTCGGTTCCTTTTCGCCCTGGTAAAGCAAAACGATCTTTTCGCCCTTGGCTGCATCGGGAACTGTGGTAATCAAATAATCGCAACCTTCAAGGACCGGAGTGTCCTGAATCTTCTTTTCGACGGCTCCGAGGCTGATCATTTCGCCTCCCAGCTTGGCAAAACGGCTATAACGGTCAACGATAGTCAAGAAACCATCCTGATCCAGGTAGCCCTTGTCCCCTGTGCGGTAATAACGAATTCCGTCAAGGTTGACAATAGCGGCCTTAGTGCGGTCCGGATCCTTCAGGTAGCCCTTCATTACCTGACATCCACCAATCAGGATCATACCGGCTTCCCCGGTAGGCAACGGTTCGTTGGTCTCGGGATCAACAATCAGGAACTGGGTTCCCGGCAGAGCAGGACCCACGGTGCCAGGCTTGTTATTGAGCTGCATGGTGGTATAGTCATTCAGCAAGGTGTTTTCCGTATTCACGGAGGCCACCGGAGCGGTTTCGGTACAGCCGTAACCTTCAAAGATTTCCTTGCCGAACTTCAGGCGGAATGCGGTTGCCAATTCCGGACGCAGGGCTTCTGCACCGGCAATAATCAGACGCACGGACTTGAATACCAGCGGGTGCACGTAACGGCTAACAGTAAAGGCGCGCAAGAAGGTGGGGGTCGCCACCAGGAACGAAACGTGGAATTCGCAGCAGACGCGAGCCATGGTCTTTACGTCGGTGGGGTCCGCCACGGTCACAATGGGGCAACCTTCCACCAGGTTCAGAATCGTGGTCACCGTCAGGCCGAAGCTGTGGAACAGGGGCAGTTCCGAAAGCATCACGTCACCGCGGCTCACATTCAAAATACAGGCCAGCTGCTGGATGTTACCCATCAGATTGCGCTGGGTCAGTTCGATGCCCTTAGGCGTACCTTCGGAACCGGAACTGAACACGATCACCGCATTGTCGTTCATGGAACGATGCTTGCAGAAAATCAGACGGATTAGCCAGCTGGGCATTACCACGCAAAGCAGTACAAGGGCGGCAATTTTAGGCTTGGGCAGCATCTTCATCAGGTCTTCGGCATAGAACAGTCGAACCTTGTCGCTTGCAATCTGGCTATAGTCGTTTCCCCTACCCTTCAGTTTCTGAATGAACTGTCTACTGGTTATGACCGTAGATACATCAGCCTTTTCACAGCAGAACTTTACGTTTTCTACAGAGGAGGTGTAGTTCAGGTTCACGTTGGTCTTGCCCATGACCCACAGGGCCAGGTTTACAATGACTCCAGCCGGACTAGGCGGAAGCATGATACCCACGTTCTGCTCGTTCTTATTCAACAGCTTCCACAGAAGTCCGCGGAACGCCATGACGGCGCCCATCAGCTTGTAGCCAGAAAAGTGGCCTCCGTCCGGGTTATAGATGGCAGGTCCGTTCTTCACATAGCGCTTGCAGGTACGAATCCAGGAGGCGGCAATGGGACGCAAGAAATTCACGGAATAGCGCCAGGCTTCAATAGAAATCTTACGGACGATGGCGCGGACTTCGTTAGGAGGTGTGGTGGCCGGAATCTTTTCGCCGAAGGCTACCGTCACGGAACGATCGGCAGAAGCGCCATACATGTTAGAGGAACTATAACTGTAGTTACTCCCCCACAGACCCTGAATATAGAACGGGATAATTTCGGCGTCAGTATCGTCAATGGCAGAAGAGTAATCGATATGGAAGGGGTCCACATGAGGTGACTTGGACACTTCGCCCGTGGGGAAAATGACCACAGCCTTACCAGCCAGCAGGGCCTCGTGAATGCGATCCATGGCAGGCTTGGGATTATTGTTGTCGATGCGGATATTGCCCAGACGCTTCAGAATAGAACGCAGGTACCACTTGTCGAAATGGTCCTTGTTGCTGGCGATACACAGCGGACGGGGGCTAGCCATCTGGAGCATGGCCCAGTCAATAAAGCTATGGTGATTACCCACCAGCAATACCGGACCTTCGTTGGGAATATTCTGCACACCCAGCACGCGAATCTTGTAACGGTTAAACACCAGGCGCAACACCGTGCGGATCATGGCCTGAGGCAAGTTGGAAATGGACCAGAGGAACACGCATGCAGAAATGACTGCAATTCCGAGGAAGTAGTACTGGGGCAGGATATCGGTATAACGGACCAGGTAAGAGAAAACAAACAGGAATCCAATCAAAACAATGGACTGGATCATATTGGAAAGGGCTAGAACGGAGCCCGAATTGTTGGGACGAGTGTTATACTGTAGAAGTGCGTTGACCGGCACCAGGAACAAGCCGCCAAAAAGTCCCGTCAAGGAATAAAGGACCACCAGGGCGAAGGGGTTCACCATGAACGGGACCAGGAACATGCAGATGGACACGCCAAACATACCGAGGGGAATGAATCCGGTTTCAATAAAATCCCTGGACTTGGCGGCAGCCACAATGGAACCCACCACAAGACCCACCACGGCAAATGCCAGGTAATCCTGCATCATGTTCAGGATCTGAGAGCCGGAAGCGTCCTGGAAAACCAGCACGAACACCTGGGCCAGAGCCCAGAACATAGAAAGGGCGATGATGGAACCACGGAGGGAGGGAACACGCCAGCCCAGACTCAAGTGCTTACGGACCTTGGCGATGTTCACATTGGGATTTTCATACTTTACCCTAGGCACCATAAAGCTGGCAATCGTACCAAGTACGCTAACCCCCGTCAAGATCCAGGGAATCACCACGGAATGGGACAAAATGCGGTGAACGGCCTCGTAAGAAACCAGGGAATCCAGGTTAATCAAGTTCACACCGACAATGGCAAGCCAGGAGGCGAATATCATGCCGCCCAAGCTGAAAATCTGCAGGAAGGCATTGGCGAAACTCAGATTACGAACGCCAAACATTTCCTTGAGGATGCCGTACTTTGCCGCACTATGAATGGCAAAACCACTGCTAAGGCCAATAGAAAGCCAGAACGCCACACGGGGGATGCCGCAAGTCACCAACACCGCCTGGGCAATGACAAAGCAAGTCATCAATAACGAGGACCATGCCAACACCTTATTCTTGGAGAACCTGTTGGTAAAGAATCCCGCAAAAAAGACCATCAAGATGTAAGGGGCGATAAAGAAAACCTGCAGCATAAAGGCCTGCCAGGTCTGTCCGCTTCCATCAGCCGTAAAGGAACCCGAAAGAATTTTCTGGGCGTAAATAAACACACCTGTCTGAACAAAAACTGTTGCAAGGATCGATAAGAAATATCGAACAGAACCTTTAACTTTCCACATTTTCCTATGCCTCAAATAAAAAAGAGCCGAAAATAGATTCGGCTCCTAAATCTAAAAAATTTGATATTCCCTATTTAATGAGGGATTCCAAATCCTTTACAGTTTTGGGGATATTTTCAGAAAGGTTACGGAAGCCCTTTTCTGTAATCAGCAGGTCGTCTTCGATGCGTATACCGATCTTCTCGTGGAACTTCTTTCCTCCGATATTTGCCCAAAATTCGCCATAAAGGCCAGGTTCGCAAGAAATCAGCATCCCCGGTTCCAGCACCACTTCCAGGGAACGGGTACCCGGTTCACCTTCATGGATCTGTTCGCCGATAAAATGGCTTACCCCATGGGGGCGGCGGTCATAAAGCAACTTGAACTTGCCCTTTGCGCCTTTCACAAGACGTTCATCCAGAGCATCCATGATGAAATCCCAGGGAATATTTCCGATTTCCTTGAGGCTTACGCCGGGGCGTACCGACTTCTGGTATTCCGTCTGGGCGTCCAGTACGATTTCGTACAACATTTTCTGCAACGGGTTGAACTTGCCGTTAACAGGAAGGGTGCGACTCAAGTCACTATGCAGGGAATTGTAGCGGATTCCGAAATCCAGGAGCACCAGGTCGCCATCCTGCAGCGGTTCATCCTTCTTGACATAGTGGAGGCAGCAGGCATTTGCGCCACCGGCCACAATGGTCGGGAAAGCCAAATCACCGTCGCTACGTTTTTGCATCTCATAGTCCAGCAAAAGGCCCAGCTGACGTTCATTCTTCAAGCTAGACATCTGGCCTAGCACTGCGCGGAATGCCTGGTCCGTAATGTTCTGGGCCACGCAGGCATCAGAAATGCGTTCCTTTTCCAGAGGCAGTCTCAGTTTCCAGTGAAGGCTAGCGGCACTCTTCAGCTTAAATCCCTTCAAACTCTCGCTGGCCAGGGCCTTCTTCATCTCCTTTCGGAACTGGTCGTTATGGTCATCGGGCCACTTTTCAAAATAGAACGCATAGGCGAAACCGGGATTGGGTTTCTTGCGGGCTCGCTCCACCACCGTATCCCAAAGTTCATCCAGGGGGCGAACGTCCTTGAAACCGGTCACCTTCTGCACATCGCGGTCCCCTTCCACATAGCCGAGACGTTTGCCGTTCCAGAATTCCTTGAAAGGATCCTTTTCAGGTACGAACAGGATTTCGGCCCCGTCCCTGGGGTCAAGCAGCAGATAGCACCCGGCCTGGTTGATTCCGGTCAAGTAAAGGAAGGCGGGTTCCTGGATCATCTTGTTCCAGGTTTGCACAAAGGCTTCTTCGCCACCCGGTTCCATGGGCATTCCGGCGATAACGCAGAAGGAATCCAGTTCCCTGAGCATGGCCTCCCGGCGTTTTTTGTAAAGGTTTCTGGAATTGTAGTCCTTAGAGGATATAAAAACTTGGGAATAAGGGTCGCAAACAGATTTTTTTTCGTTTAAAGACATTCTGAACCTCAAAATCATTCATTTTTGCCACAAAATTTACGTTTTTCACATTCTTTTCGCCACAAAATATTATACATTTAGGCCATCACAGACCAAAATGGAGCCTGAACAAATGAAATTTTTTAAGAATTGGAAGTTGATTGTTGCAGCTATGACTGTTGCTATGTTTACCGCTTGCGCTGGTTCTAACGGTGGCAGCGACGATGAATACGAAGATGATTCCGATTCCCCGGCTGCAGTCCAGGGCGGCAGCAAGAAGAAGGCCGCTCCCAAGGAAGTAATCGACGAAAACAAGCTGAAGAAGACCGAACAGGAAGCTACCGCTCTCACCGAAGAGAACCACAAGCTCCGTAAGGAAATCTTCGAAGCCAAGAACAAGCTGGGTATGTCTACTGCAGACGACTCCGCCGCCGAATAATTGGCAAGAACATTGAATGAGCGAAATCAAGCGCTATTCCCTATCTGATGACCTGAAACGTACGATTTCAGGCGAGAATGAAGCGGTTTTCCGATTACTGGAGAGCCGTTTTTCTGTTGAGATACAGACCCGCCTGCCGGGGCTGACTATTATCGCCAAGGATCTGGATGAACACGGCAAGCCTGTACAGGGCGACATTGCCGGTGTTTTTGCCGTACTGGACCAGCTGAAGATGGCTGCCCGAAATGGCGGTGCAATCGGAGCTAGACAGGTGGAACGTCTTCTGGGACCCGTCGAACTGGGCGAACCTATGGACAATTCCATCCCCAGCACCCCCGTCTTCCGAAATCGCTTCGGTGTTTCCGTGTTTGCAAAGACCCAGGCTCAGGCCGAACTGGTGAAGGCGGTCGAACATAACGACGTCATTTTCGCCAAGGGGCCCGCTGGTACCGGCAAGACTTTCCTGGCTGTCACTCTGGCAGTGGCAAGCCTTGAACGCCATGAAGCCGAGCGCATCTGCCTGGTGCGCCCCGCCGTAGAAGCAGGTGAATCCTTGGGCTTTTTACCTGGCGACCTTAAAGAAAAGATTGCCCCGTATCTGCGCCCCATTCACGATAGTCTGGCCGAACTGCTCCCCGCAGAAAAGCTTCGCCGTTACGAAGAAACAGGCGCTATTGAAGTGGCTCCCCTCGCCTACATGCGCGGTCGAACCCTCAAGCGAGCCTTCATCATTCTTGATGAGGCCCAGAATACCACTCCCGAACAAATGAAGATGTTCCTGACCCGTCTGGGCCCTCACAGTAAGGCGATTATTACTGGCGATGCCACCCAGGTCGACTTGGCCAAGGGGCAAAAGTCAGGGTTGGTTCACGCTATGGATATTCTCAAGGGAATCCGGGGAATCGCTCAGGTTGACTTTACCGCCACCGACGTCCTTCGCCATCACCTTGTAAAAGACATCCTCCTCGCCTATCAGCAAAAAGAACGCTAAAAGGACTTTATAGAACATGACGAAAAAGCAGCTGAAAATTCACCTTATTATCGGTTGGGTTCTCGTTGTAGCCACCGCCATTTTCCTCTTCCCCGACAAGAACATCGCCCTCCAGGCAGAACGTCCCCGTCTGGGTCAGGTTAGCCCCCGCACCATTGTGGCACCTATCAATTTCGAAGTGCCTAAGTCCCAGCAGGAAATTGAATCCGAAAAGGCTCGTGCAGCAGACAAAGTAAACGCCATTTTCGAGTTCAACAACGACGAAACCAACCGCGTGTACGAAGACCTGAAGGTGTTCCTGCACAAGTTGGCTCAGTACGGTTCCCTCCAGGCCCAGATTTCCCAGGCCAGTTCTTCCGAGGGTGGCGATTCCACCGTGCAGGTCAAGGTGGTTCAGGCATCCCGTGTCTATGAAATCGTAAAGCAGAGAATTTCCACTTCTGCCATCAAGCCCTTGAGCCAGAACGCCAAGGCCCGCGATTCCTTGCTTTCTGTGTTCAATCAGATTCTGCAGAAGGGTATTTCCAACACTTTGTTGGCAAGCTCCGAAACTGCAGCCCAGCTCTATAAGGACAATTACAATCTGCAGGATCTCAAGAGCATTATCTACAGCAAGCCCAACATCACCTTGCTCAAGAATAATGAAACATCCACCGTAGAAGTGGCGAACATTCAGCCTCTCCGCCGCCGCATCGACGAAGCATTCGCCCAGCTGCAAATGAGTTTCCCCAATGAACAGGGGCTCCTTAGCGCCTTCTATGAAACGTTGTTTGTTTTCATGATGCCCAACGTTTTCTATCTAGAAAAAGAAACTATGGCCAGCCGCGAAGAAGCTCGCAACAAGGTGACCCTCATTAAGGGCATGGTTCCCCGCGGCATGGAAATCGTGACTCAGGGCGCTCCCATTACCAAGGAAATTCTTGAAAAGATTGACGCACTTCAGCAGGCTCAACAGAAGGAAGAAAATTCCAAGACCTTTACCGCTATTTACGGTAACGCCTTGGTGTTTGTCATCATCATCACCATGTTCTTCCTGTTCTTCCTGAATATTCCCTCCCGCACCATGTTCAAGGACGCCCGCCAGCTTTGGAGTTTCACCTCGCTGGTCCTTCTGCAGCTGGTCGCTTTCTGGATTGTCCACAATCTTTCTGGAACGTTGAACCGGTCTGAATTGACTATCTTGCCCGAAAATTTTGACTTCATGTGGTTGTACCCGTTTGCATTGTCTCCTGTTATGGCGACCGTGCTTTTTGACCGCCGTCTGGGATTTGCCTTCAGCGCATTCTCGGCTCTTATTTTTGGTGTGCTGAACGGTTATGACCTTGCTGCTGCCATTTGCGCCTTCAGCGTGACCTTTGGCGCTACCTACCCTCTTGCTAGAATGCGCTATCGCGTTCAGTTTGTGTGGGGTATCCTTTCTGGCGTTATTGCCATGGCTGCAGCAATCTGCGTCATCTTCCTCCTGCGTAACCGTCTTTCCTTTGAAGCCTTCTACCAGAACATGATTGTCGGCGGCATGAACGTGATCATCTGTTCTTCCTTGGCCTCGGTGCTTTTGATCCATTTGATTGAACGAGTCTTTGGTATTACGACGGTTTTGACGCTTATGGAAATGTCTGACTTTAATCGTCCCGCATTAAAGCGCATCTCTGAAATCGCACCGGGTACGTTCCACCACAGCATTCAGGTTTCTAACCTGGCCGAAAAGGTTGCCAATAGTATCGGCGCAAATTCTCTGTTGGTCCGCGTCATGGCTCTTTACCACGATATCGGAAAAACCATGCGCCCTGAATACTTTACCGAAAATCAGAAGCAAGGTGTGAATCCCCATAACAACATTGACCCGGCTCAATCTGTTAAGATTATCGTGGAGCATGTGGAACAGGGTGCTAGCCTTGCCAAGGAATACAATATTCCTGACTTGGTGGCTGCCGGTATTCGCGAACACCACGGATCCTCTGAAATCAAGTTCTTCTACCACAAGGCGAAGGAACTGGCTGCAGAAAGTGGAGCGCAGGTCAACATCAAGGATTACAGCTACAAGGGTCCCAAGCCCCAGAGCAAGGAAACCGCAATCCTTATGCTGGCAGACATCATCGAAGCAACCAGCCGATCTATGACTGATACCTCCCCCGAAGCTCTGACCGCCATGATTCATAACACCATCGAAGGTCGATTCATGGAAGGTCAGTTCAACGAATGTAACTTGTCTGTGAAGGAACTGTTCAAGCTGGAACAGGCTTTCCTCACCAGCCTCGACGGAACATACCACACCCGAGTCAAGTATCCGGGACAGAAGTAGCGGATAGGTTAAAGCGTATAGTTTAAAGTTTAAAGGATAAAGGAGCCGTGGGCGATTAGCTGACGGCTCTTTTTTAGTGAACAGTGGATAGTGAACAGTGGATAGTGAAGAGCGGGTGTCATCCCGAGCGAAACGAAGTGGAGTCGAGGGATCTTGTGATGTAGATTTGATTTATGAGATACGAGCTGTGAGTAATGAGCTGTGAGCGATGAGTAAGGCGCCTTCGGCGCGATTATCTAGCCCAAAGGAGCCGCAGGCTCCGTCCTCATACCTCAAACCTCATACCTAACTTAGGCGCCTTCGGTGCGATTATCTAGCCCAAAGGAGCCGCAGGCTCCGTCCTCATACCTCAAACCTCATACCTAACTTAGGCGCCTTCGGTGCGATTATCTAGCCCAAAGGAGCCGCAGGCTCCGTCCTCATACCTCAAACCTCATACCTAAAAAATTTCACTTTTTTTCTCTTTCTCCCTTGACAAATATTTTTGCTTTTGTATATTTGGCTTCGTAATCGTGAAACGGTAGGAAACACAATGACAAAAAAGAATCTTGTTCTTATTGCTCTTGGAGTTATCTTGCTGGCAGTCGGTTTCATCTGCCTCGCTACTGGCCCTGCAGAAAACCCGATTTCCCTTACGGTTGCACCTCTTATTCTCTGTCTCGCCTACTTGGTGATTATCCCTCTGGGAATTCTCTTGAAAGGCAAGAAAGAAGATAAGAACGACGTTCAGTAATTCTGAACACACCCATTCGGGCGATTAGCTCAGCTGGTTCAGAGCGTCTGCCTTACAAGCAGAATGTCAGCGGTTCGAATCCGTTATCGCCCACTACCAATAAAACGGAAACGTTTTTGGGGTGGTAGCTCAATTTTGGTTAGAGCACCGGCCTGTCACGCCGGAGGTTGCGAGTTCAAGCCTCGTCTATCCCGCGAAAAAGACCTTCTCTTTTGAGAAGGTCTTTTCGTTTGTTGAACGTAGTGAAACGAACCAAATTCACCCTTCTCTTTTGAGAAGGTCTTTTCGTTTGTTGAACGTAGTGAAACAAACCAAGCCTCCCCGCTCAACGTCATGCTGAACCATGTCATGCTGAACTTGTTTCAGCATCTCAACATCTCAGCATCTCAACACCCCACCTGTATCCCCCTCAGTCCCGCCTCACGAAAAAAGCCTCCCGCAGGAGGCCCTTCGCTTGATCATTTGCGTCATCATCGCACTTGATCTTCAGCGTCCAAAGATTTTACTATCAGAATACTATACGGAACTTTTCCTGTTTGCGGTTCTTCTTTACAGACCTACCCATCACATCAAAAGATCTTGAAGTTAGCATTACGTTCAGCGGTTTGGCAACCACCCGTCCTGCGGACTGTCCGATAGACTCCACGTTAGACGAATCCTTTTCAGACGGATCCACAACCGTAGTATCTGTCGTCGAAGTATCCGCAACCAGGGTGTCACCGCCTGTAGAACCTTCTTCCACCTGGTCAAGCACCCAGACGCCAGATTCAATACTGCGGCTACGTTCGTCCTGGACAACGTTCTTTTCGGACGGCAACAGGTAAAGCTTGCTCTTGTAATTTTGCAGGTAATAAGCGTTAGAATTGCCTACCGGCGCAGATTCCAGCACATAACGCTGATGGGCACCGGCATTCCAGGAATAGGTACTCAGAACGACGCCTGCCGCGGTGGATTCATTAGGCACGTCAATGACGCGGTCGCCAAATTCAAAACGGTAGGTAACGGGGCTGTCCCCGATGCTCCAGATTTTCGCCACCGTTCCAGCGGCGGAGCAGTCCATCATCTCAAGGCCATTGCTTGCCGTAATGCCCATGCACTTATCGTCGGACATATACCTTACGCGGGCCTCCATAAAGAACTTCTCCTTAAAGATGTCCTGGTACATGGCTTCTACAATCTGGCAATGGATAATCAAATCCTCTTCGGAGTGAAGTTCTGAATCGTAATTCAGACCGTATGGCCAGAAATGCTGGGAATCGCCCTTGAGAACGGCGGTGGGATCCCCCGTCAGTTCCTTCAGCTTGGCCTGTGCGGTTTCGCCCTGAAAGACGCCGTCCTTAAGCATGGCGGTGTACTCGCTGGTGGTGCCCATACCCATGGTGTGACCCATTTCGTGCATGGCCGTGCGCACCTTCATGTAGGAGCGGTTCGATCCGAAGCGCATGGTGCCGTTATAGCTGGCGTCGGCGGTTTGCACACCCGTGTTATAATAGACCTCGATGTGCTTGGTCATATGGGTGTACTTGTTGTACATGTACACCGCGGAATCCATGGCGGCAGCAATATGCTCGTAGGCATCCAATTCATCGTCAGACGGATTCGCCACCTTGTTCAGGTGATAATCCACCTTGGCGAAAGCCCCGGACGACAAGAAAAAAAGGCCCGAAACAAAGGCCGAAACAAAAATTCGATTCATAACAACTCCGCCACCATACACCACCCCAAAATCTACTTTCATGCATATATTATCGCAAGTAAAAAACTTTTTTTTGTGATATACTGCGCACATAAACCGCATATTTTATAATTTAAAGACAAAATTTCAAATATAGGAGTGAGCCTAATGAAGGCTAAAGTTATAGTATGCAGCCTAAGCCTGGCTGCTTTCGCCGCACTCACAGGATGTGCAGGAAACCATGGTCCACTGAACAATTCCATAGGTAAGACCGAGGCCACGATGGCTGTGGCCCGCGAAAACAGCGTCAACCCCACCGCCACTGCAAGCGCCACCGCCAAGATTGATTCCGCCAGGGTTCTAAAAGAAGCCGGCGAAGATGAGCAGGCTCAGGTTCTTCTTGAACAGAGTGAACTTGAATTGCTGTTGGCAATTGCTACTAGCGAACGCGATGCCGCCAAGGCCGAAGACCAGAAGGTTGAAGCCGATTTGCGAGCCGACGTAGAACGTAAGCTCCTCTACCAGAGCATTCTCGACAAGGAAACCAATAAGGAAGGAGCAGCCAAGTAATGAACAAGAAAATTTTAGCACTGGGTATTCTGGCTGCATCCATGAGTTTTGCCGCCGAAGCTGATGTCGCAAGTCAGCCCTCCCCCACCGCTTCCGAAGTTTGTGAAGCCGCCCTCCAGGACACCAAGGCTTCTGCACCGGCAAACGCTATTTCTGCAAAGCTTACCCTCGCCCACGCCTACGGCACCCTCAACGAATTGAAGGCTGTAGAAATTGACGACCTGAATTCCGAACAGATTCCCCCATTGGCCGCTAAGTGCCAAAAGTACGTCGAAATCGCCAAGATGCAGGCCGAAACCCAGACCTTGCGCAACCATATCGCAGAAAACTGGCAGAAACGCGCCGCCACAAACCGCTCCATCGAAGCCATCCAGGAACAGATCGCCAACGCCCGCAGCGGCAAGATGTCTAGCCTGGCCGCCGACCTCGAAGCAGAAAAGGCCCGCCTAGCCCAGTCTAACGAAGATGCCAAGCGTCAGCAGGAACGTCTCCAGGCAGAAATGCAGCAGAACCAGGAAAAGTTCCAGGCAGAAGCTGCAGCCCAGGAAGCCGCCCTGAAGGCCGCCAGCGAACGTGAAGCGGAACTGCAGAAGCAGCAGGCCGAACTCCAGAAGAAGCTGGCCGAAGAACAGGCCGCCCTGGAAGCCGAAAAGAAGGCTCTTGCCGAAGAACGTGCCAAGGCTGAAGCCCGCCAGCAGGATGCCATGAACAAGCTGAACGAACTCCAGTCCAAGCTGATCCAGGTATCCAAGGACGCCCGCGGCATTATACTTTCTATGTCCGACATCCTGTTTGACGTGAACAAGGCCACCCTCAAGTCCGATTTGAAGACCAGCCTGGCCAAGGTCGCCGGTATTCTCTCCGTATACCAGCAGTTTAACGTGTCTATCGAAGGTAACACCGACAATACCGGTTCCGAAGAGCATAACATGAAGCTCTCTCAGCAGCGAGCCGACAACGTGATGAACTTCCTGGTCGAACAGGGTATCGAAGCCGGCCGTCTGACCGCCAAGGGCCTGGGCATGAGCATGCCTATCGCCGACAATTCCACCAAGGAAGGCCGCCAGAAGAATCGCCGCGTTGACCTGGTTATCCAGGACAAGGCCCTGCAGGCTCAATAAATCACATATTTTGGCGGGAAACGTTTCCAAAATGGCTCAAATTTTCTAAATTCTCGCCTGTAATCTTAAACCGGCGGCGCAAGTCGCCATTACAAAAACAAGAGGTAAAAAATGGCAGTTTCTTATAAGGAACTCGGCTTGGTTAACACCAAGGAAATGTTTGCTAAGGCTGTTGCTGGTGGCTATGCTATCCCGGCTTTCAACTTCAACACCATGGAACAGATGCAGGCTATCGTTCAGGCTTCCGTCAAGCAGAAGTCTCCGGTCATCATGCAGGTTTCTAAGGGTGCTCGTAACTATGCAAACGGCACCATCCTCCGCTACATGGCTCAGGGTGCTGTTGAATACGCCAAGGAACTCGGCTGCGCAAATCCGCAGATCGTTCTCCACCTCGACCACGGTGACTCCTTCGAACTGTGCAAGGACTGCATCGACAACGGTTTCTCTTCCGTTATGATCGACGGTTCTCACCTCCCGTACGAAGAAAACATCGCCCTCACCAAGAAGGTTGTTGAATACGCTCACGCTCACGACGTTACCGTCGAAGCTGAACTCGGTGTTCTCGCCGGTGTTGAAGACGAAGTTTCCGCTGAAGAATCTCACTACACCAAGCCGGAAGAAGTCGTTGACTTCGCTACCCGTACCGGTTGCGACTCCCTCGCTATCTCCATCGGTACCTCTCACGGTGCTTACAAGTTCAAGCCGGAACAGTGCACTCGCAACGCTGACGGCATCCTGGTTCCGCCTCCCCTGGCATTCGACGTTCTCGAAGCCATCGAAAAGCAGCTCCCGGGCTTCCCCATCGTTCTCCACGGTTCTTCTTCCGTTCCTCAGGACGAAGTTAAGACCATCAACGAAAACGGCGGTAAGCTCCCCGATGCAGTTGGTATTCCGGAAGAACAGCTCCGCAAGGCTTCCAAGTCTGCAGTTTGCAAGATCAACATCGACTCCGACAGCCGTCTCGCTATGACTGCTGCAGTTCGCAAGTACTTCAACGAACACCCGGATCACTTCGACCCGCGTCAGTACCTGAAGCCGGCTCGCGAAAACATGCAGAAGATGTACGAACACAAGATCGTCGACGTTCTTGGTTCTAACGACAAGCTTTAATAGTTAGCGAGCACCGCTCGCTTAACTAAAAAGTTGAAAAGGTCACTTGGTTTCTAACCAAGTGGCCTTTTTTCACAAAGAGACCGCTCGAGCAAATCCGCGGGTTTATAAAACCTCCGGTAGCTCTCGCTCTCAAAAAGGCGCTCGGTTCCACCGAGTGCCTTTTTTTTCACAAACTGTGCCGTGGGACACGATTTTCACCACGAATAATAGAATCAGCATAACTTAATGGCGGTTCAAAGCAAGCTCGTCCAAACGAGCCCTAAACTTTATGATGGATAAACAGATTGCATTCTGCATATAAGTTTATAGACAACTGCGCATGGCCACCACGGTGGTTCTTGAGATACCATTCGAATTTAGGATTGAATATGCTCCAGTCGGTCGGCTTTCCATTTTCGTCGAGAGTCGTCGATGGCACTACTGGTGCCGAGGCGTCCTCGGGCATGTAGCGGCCCAGGCCCTGCGGCATGTTGACGTCTCCAGCGTCCATATTGCCAATACTGCAAACTCGTGTGCTTTCCATCCTGAACTCCACCGGCATTCCTCTCCAATCATAGGAAATTTTCATGCGTTTGTGAATAGTGCGTTCAAAAATTCACTAAACACCTATCTTTTGAACGATTTTATGTCATGAAACAAGATCTGACTGACGAATTTTTACAAAAAATTTTATCTATATTGGGGTTATGCAGATTTTCCATGGAAGTACACAAATTGTTGAGCATCCAGAAGTAAGAGTCTCAAAGTACAACAAAGACTTTTATTTCGGTTTTTACTGCACTTCCATCGAACAACAGGCGATCCGATGGGCGACTCGATTTGGTGAAGGCTTTGTGAACGTCCATGATTATAAAGAAGACCCTTCTCTAAATATTCTAAGATTTGAAAAGATGACCGACGAATGGTTGGACTTTATCGTCGCCTGCAGACAAGGCGTCAAACACGATTACGACGTTACAACACACCAGATTTGCTTTAGCACCCAGAACGCAATTAGTTCATTGACCTTTGTAACAGCGAGGGAAGTTCATGATTAAGAATACAGCTTTATTCTATACATGCAGCCTCATTGAGTACATTGGACGAATAACGAAGAACGAGCGATCTCGTGTTGTTGAACTACTCGGAAAAGATGTCGACCGAATTTACAATTATCAAGATGTATTTCACTGCGAACCCATCGAAAAAGTGGCCGACGACTTTATTGTCAGGAACAACATACCATTGGGATCATTTGACAATATAGCCAGCTGCAAATACACAGTGCCCGACTATTGGGACATCGGGGATGTCTTCGCACGTCTTGTAGAAGACAACTTTGCTCAAAAAGACTCCATTTCTGGAATCAAAGAAATTTTCAGGTCCTGGCTTGCGGCAAAGATTTCAAACTACAATTCCGACTTGTTTTACCAATCTCGAGAATATATCGACGCGTGCTACAAGAACGGAGAAATTTTGGCTGCATAATCACCTGCCGGAACCGTCGTACGCGACTTACTTTCCATCCTGAACTCCACCGGCATTCCTCTCCAATCACAGGAAATTTTCAGGGATTTGGACAAAACGACGTATTAACTCATCACATTTTTTTCATATATTTACAGACATGGCAGACGAAGAATTGAAAAAATACAGGCTATCATCCATGGAGGAGCCTTCCGACGAAATGCTGGAAGCCCTTATGGAAAAGGTCGGTGCAGCAGCACGTGAATCCTCCCGCAAGGCAGAAGAGGCTATGGATCGTATGCGTGCAGAAGTCGCTTCAAATATCGCCCAGAAAAAATCACGTCTTGGTTTGCTATGAGCGAAAAGAAACCGACACTATGCATTGTTGCCGGTCCAAACGGTTCCGGAAAGACTACTACGACCATTCAGTTGCTGGAAAATGAATGGGCAGCCGATAGCGTCTATATCAACCCGGACAACATCGCCCAAGAAATGTTCGGAAACTGGAATTCCCCCGAAGCAGTGCTAAAAGCAGCTCAGCATTCTACCGAACTTCGCTACAAATGCCTTGAAGAAAAGAAAAACTTCGTCTTTGAGACCGTTTTTTCCTCAGACGAGAAGCTTGAATTCATACGCAAGGCAAAAGACGCAGGATTCTTCATACGATTTTTCTTTGTATGCACAGAAAAGCCGTCAATTAACGTTCTTCGTGTAACAAACCGTTTCCTCACAGGCGGCCACGAAGTCCCTATTTCTAAAATCGTGACCCGCTACTACAAGTCACTAGCGAATGCTGCCGTCGCAATCTCCATAGTAGACAGAGCTTACATCTACGACAATTCCGTCGACAATCAGTTGCCTAAGCTGATTTGCAGAATGGTTGACGGAGCCTTGTATAAGCAGTACGCCGAGATATTGCCCAATTGGGTTCAGGAACTGCTGTAATCAAGGCACTGTAACCCTAGGACATTCTTGTAATTTTAAAAGGCCGCACCAATGAAGGCGCGACCCTTGTTTGTAGTGATAGTTATGGTTTTTCCTTAAGAGTATTACGCTTGACCATTGTTGTTTCTGAATCTTTTTTATTCACCTTTAATTTTTTCATATTTTCATCAAACAAATCATCCTCAGGATTATGAATAAAATCATGATTTAAATACTTATCCATTAAAATGAATTTCTCATCACGAGGTTTATTCATCAAAGCTCTGTCAAACTCATCATCATGTTCGTAATCAAATAATGTTCCACTTTTCATTTGTGCCGATACAACATCTGCATTTGTTTTCCAACCATGAGAATGCATCAACACAAATATCAACCAAAAGAAAAACGGCGGAACAAAAGACCAAACACAAATCTTTGGACATGGATCAAAGATGAGAATGTACGTTACCGAAAAAAAGACATATGCCAAAATATATAAGATACACCTTTTCATATCAAATCACTCTTTTTCAACTATAATGTCACCAACATCAACCCTACCACCGCCAAGACCTTCCGCAAACTCTTCTGCAGCACGTTGTGTCGGGAATGAATTACAATCTCCTCCATTGTTACAATTTGCGAAGCTGTTGTTAAAATCTTCAATAAAAGCTTCATCATCGGCTTTTGAATACAAATCTGAAGCACCAAGCAAGGCATCAAAAGCATTTAAGCCGACGGCCATTGTCTTTCCAACAGCTGCTGATCCTTCAATAATAATTCTTTCCGTAACATGCTGAACTCCGGCTTCTCCTATTCCAATAGAAGCTCCACCAAGTCGATTTGTTCCCCCTGTAACAAATCCTTTTGTAGCGCCATATAAAGCAGTCGATCCTCCAACAAAAGCAGCTGCTGCCGTACCTGTTGTCAAAAGATATGCACCAACAATGGAAGCTGCAGCAACAGCAAAGTCTCTTATCACCCATCCGACAGTAGCTTCGCTATAGCTCATTGGACGAATCTTATAAGATCCCCCTCGTTGCCTTACCATATAATTGCCCTTATTGTCAACACTTGAAATCGGATTCACTCCATTCCCCGCATACAGATACGGACTAGCAAACTGACGAGCCGGATCCACACTCACCCACAATCCGAGCATGGGGTCGAGATATCTTGCGCCGAAGTAGTTCAGCTCGGTTTCGTCGTCGCGTTCCTTGCCTGTAAACGTTTCCGTCACCTTATCGGCGGGTTCCATCAAGTCCACCTGCTCGCCAAATGGCGGACAGCAATTAGCAACTTGTTGCTTAAAAAAGGACAACGGATACATTTAAGGGGTGCACCAAAAAAATACTAATCAATATTCAACCCAATTATTTCTTTTCATTTTCCTTCCCATATCGAACTAATTCATAAAAAAATCTAGACATATTAAATAGAAAAACTAAAGAAGTTGTGTAAATACTAATTCCTTCAGCAATTCTGGAATCGTTCATACAAGCTCCTAAAAATGCTGGACCAAAAAAAGAAAAACAAAAAACGGGGCCTACTAGTATTTGTAAAAAAAAATGCCAAAACTTACGATTTTTAGTTTTATTCAACGCCGAAACATGTATTTGAAACACAACAGTAAAAGGAATACTTGCAATAAAATAAATCATTCGGCAAATTCCTTATTCCATTCTGACGTTGTACATTGGTCAAGAACGAATCCAGCAGCACCACCAACAGCACCACCGATAGCTTCCGCAGAGGAAGGAGCAACATAGCCCGCAGGAGCAGCTCCACCCAATAATTCTGTAGCACCAGCGCCCATCATTGCTCCGAACGCAGTTGTCACGAACCCTTTAGTAAAATCTTCAGCAACTTTATCTCCATCAAAACCTTCAAGTTTTTCTGACCCTAGAATTTCAGCAAATGCCGTTGAGCCACCACTAGTTAATCCTCCAACAAGACCACCTAAAAGTGTAGCCTTAAGAAGACCTCCATTGATACCCACAGCTCCGGCAGCAACATAGGCGCCATACGTAACCACGCCTACAATAGTTTCTGTCACGGGATTGTAATTCTCTCCACTAACTCGCCTATATTCAGCCTGAGCATCCCACGATGCAGCAACACCTGTCCCAACACCAACCAACAAACCAAAAGGATTAAAGGCTTTCCCATCATCATCCACCCCATTCACGGGATTCACTCCATTCCCCGCATACAAATACGGGCTTGCGAATTGTCGCTTGGGGTCCACGCTTGTCCACAATCCGAGCATAGGATCCAGGTATCTTGCGCCGAAGTAATTCAGCTCGGTCTCGTCGTCGCGTTCCTTGCCTGTAAACGTTTCCGTCACCTTATCGGCGGGTTCCATGAGGGAGACCTGCTCGCCGAATGCACGGTAATCGTAGGCGGCCTGCACACCACCCTTGTAGCCAGAAAAATAGGTGTCGTTGTAGGCGGAGGTTCCGTATACGAGCATAGTGCTTCCGAGATGATTCTTGAGAAACCATTCAAATTTTGCGCTGGGGATGTATCCCGCGAGTTGCATCTTGTCGACACCATAGAAGGGATCCGTGGCATCTTCCACGCCGTAGCGGCCGAGGCCCTGGGGCATGTTCACCACAACCTTTGTTTCGCTGGGAGAGCCGTTGTGGAAACTTTCGCGGACCTCGGTGCCGATGCCTGTGTAGTGGGTCACGAGTTCACGTTCCCAGTCGGCGGCGTATGTTCGCTCGGATGTCGCGCCAGAGGATGTCTCGGAAATGCACGCCTTGCGCTCACGGGTCTTGGACACGCGCCTGCCGGAGCCGTCGTATGCCATCAGCACCCTGACACTGTCCCTGCTGCAACTACGCGTAGGTTGAGACCCATCGTCTGCTCTCGTTTCCATCCTGAATTCCACCGGCATACCTCTCCAATCATAGGAAATTTTGAGGTTCTTGGATTTGTCCTCGATGAGATTCCCCTCGGAATCGTAGACGAAGTTATCGGTTACCACTTATTAGCTTTGCTTTTTTCAAGTTACGGTTTGGCATCACTGTTTTATTTATTCTAGAGAAATACAATTTTACTTGGTCAATTCCGGTCTTATTTTTTTTACACGGATGTCGTAATTCTTTTTATAAGCTTCTACACCCATTAGATTTTTCTTTAATGAAGGGATAGAATCTATTGGAATAAAAATATTACGATCTTCTCTGTAAAGATTTACATATTTTTCAATAAAATACACCTGTTTTCCACATAAAATGAACCCAAACAATGATGGTTTATTTTTTTGAAGTAAATATGTTTTCCCAAATGACTGTTCAATATCAGAACATACCTGATTACTGAAAACATTTTTTTTCCATTTTGTCGAATTATCTGATGAATCGTATTGAATAACAAACGATTCAACAAACGATTCATTCAAATATCGTATTCCATCATTTGTCAAAGGAATTCTATCTTGCAAAAAGACATCACAACTGGCATATATATAAATAGGGAGAAAAAACAACAACTTTTTCATTTTACTCCGGAAGTTCATCAGAATGTTCTACGTAAACAGGTTCACCACCATGATTAAAGCGAATAGACTCCCCCAATTTTTCTGCAGCCCATGACTCAGGACCTTCGATAACCCGCCGTTCTTCTTTATTATCATATTGGTCATCGTTTTCCAGAAACCTTTTCATATACAACGAAGGATTTTTCAAAAAGCCTTTTGCATGAAATCCTTCATGTAAAACTCCTAGAGCAGGACTCTGTGTACCCTCAGGAAAAACCAAAGCCTCATTAGGATTCCAATTTATAACAATTGCTTTCATATAATCATCATAGTCTATTGTAGAACCTTCTCCATTAGCCGCCTTTGCAATATAGATTTTTTCTGGTCTTTTTTGAAGCCATGCGAATGTTCCCGACACGCCCCCTTTATTCAAATATTGGATTGCTGTAGAAAATTCATTTTTAAAATTTTGATTACTCCGTACTGAAGGATGATAAAAAACTTTATTTCCATCGGGGTCAATTACATTCACTGGGTTCACGCCATTTCCGGCATACAGATACGGACTACTAAACTGACGAGCCGGATCCACACTAATCCACAATCCAAGCATTGGATCCAGATATCTTGCGCCGAAGTAGTTCAGCTCGGTTTCGTCGTCGCGTTCCTTGCCTGTAAACGTTTCCGTCACTTTTTCAGCGGGTTCCGAGAGCGTTATCTGCTCGCCGAAGGCGCGGTAGTCGTAGGCAGCCTTTGATGAACCTAGGTCAACAAAACCAGCATCATCGACGGTCTGCGTTCCATAGACCAGCATTGTAGAGCCAATGTGGTTCTTGAGGAACCATTCAAAGGATGCTTGTGTATTTTCATTGGCACTTTTGGCAACATAGGAATCAGAATAACGTTCCACGCCGTAGCGGCCCAGGCCCTGGGGCATATTCACGACGACATCCGGCTTGGGAGATGCAGAACGGCGCATGGCTTCGCGCACCTCGGTGCCGATGCCGGTGTAGTGCGTCACATGGTCAAGGTACCAGTAGCCGAACTGATCGTCCTTGGCGTAGCGAGTCTTCGAGATGCGGCGGCCCGAGCCGTCGTAAGCCATCAGGAGCTTGTAGTCCTTGGAGTTGTCACCTGTTTCATGTAGGAATTCGACCGGCATACTTCTCCAATCATAGGAAATTTTCAGTTGCTCATAGACTTTTTTCGGCTAAAAATTACAATTATCACATCAATTCGGCGAGCACAACATTTGACACCAAACAATGAACGCAATTAACCAAACAAGAACCAGCCACGACTTTCTTGGTAAATATCGAATATGCACATTTATCGTTTCAATAAACAAGGCTACAGCCGAAACAACCAAAAACAGAATGACAAAGCAACGTATTACCCAAATCAAGCTAAAACAATCAAAAGAAGCGTCCAAAAAAAAATGTTGAATTTCAATCACAGCCTCGACGCACAGCGATAAAATACACAGGATTGACAATATTTTTGATGTCATTTTCGCCCCCTATCTACAAAACAAGCCGAATTCTTCACGTACAATTCATTTAAATCAAACCGATTTAATTTCTTGAACACAACTTTTTTCGAAAAGGGTTGTTCATCAACTCGAATACTATCAATTCGACCATCCTCATTGTTCAAATAATAAAAGACAGTATACTCATTGGGCTTATCGAAAACGAAAAACTCCAAACCAGGCGATTGTTGGAAGGGAACCAGAACAGATATTAACGGATGATATCCATTCCTATCTTTATACGCAAGCCCCCATTCATCCCTAACATCTCGATCGCCGCGATAATAATATTGCAAGCCATCAATTTTTTTCGGTTTTTTGTAATGATATATTTTTCTCCCTTCGATTTCACAAAAGGAAAGTTGACCATCAGCGTTTTGAGATTTCAATAGAGTATAAGGCTGTCCCTCAGAATATTCAGGTCTGCTACACATGCCTAAAAAAAGGACATTTGCCAGCGTAAATAAAACCACACCTAATTTAGTGAAATTTTCCCAAAATAAATAAACATTGCTGCTAAAATTTTCAAACATTTTTTTCACTATAATTTCTCTCTACGGGAACTATACAAGGTATTTTTCATCCTTTAAAAAACACTTATTTTAGCGAGGTTTTCCAAAATCACGAGAATAGCCCCAATCCTGCATTGATCGACTTGTATAATCTTCACAAGTTCCTCTACCGACACCACATCCAATGGCCCCATAGATTTGCATTTTTCTTCCCTGCTTTGACAAAGCGCCCCATCCAGCAGCTGCATCGGAAGCCACATGCATTCCTAGCCAAGTTAAACCATACTGATACGATGCAACACCACCCCACAAAGCATTGCCGGCATCACGAGCGGTCATTATCGTACCATTTACAATTCCAACGGTATTTTCAGCGCCTTTATAGAACTGTGATTTAAAATCATATAATCCTCCTGAGCCCCATTCTCTGAATTCGGTCCATTTATTTTCATTAAACCAGGAATTCATCATTACATTTGCATTAGAGTTCATTCCGAAATCAAAAGATTCTCCCACCACATCAAAATCAATTCCATTACTCTTTGCGTAGAAATAACTACCTTGAGCGGGTTCTGCAAACACTTCTTGACGGCCATCAAAATAATTCAAATAAGCTAAAGCGGACCCCTCAGAATTATACTGCATTTCCGTAATTTCATTGCCTTCGCCGAGAAAGATATGCGTTTCATTCCCATCTGGGTCAATCGCTCCAATCGGATTCACGCCGTTCCCTGCATACAGATACGGGCTTGCAAATTGTCTTGCAGGATCCACGCTTGTCCACATTCCGAGCATTGGATCCAGATATCTTGCGCCGAAGTAGTTCAGATCGGTTTCGTCATCTAATTCCTTGCCGGTGAAGTTCTCGGTCACCTTGTCGGTGGGTTCCGCGAGGGAGACCTGCTCGCCGAAGGCGCGGTAGTCGTAGGCGGCCTTCACGCCACCCTTGTAGCCTGAATTGAACGGGTCGTTGTAGGCGGAGGAGCCGTACACGAGCATAGTGCTTCCGAGATGATTCTTGAGAAACCATTCGAATTTTGCGCTGGGGATGTAACCCGCCAGCTTATCCTTGTCGATTCCCTTGAAGGGATCCGTGGCATCTTCCACGCCGTAGCGGCCGAGGCCCTGGGGCATGTTCACCACAACCTTTGTTTCGCTGGGAGAGCCGTTGTGGAAACTTTCGCGGACCTCGGTGCCGATGCCTGTGTAGTGGGTCACGAGTTCACGTTCCCAGTCGGCGGCGTATGTTCGCTCGGATGTCGCGCCAGAGGATGTCTCGGAAATGCACGCCTTGCGCTCACGGGTCTTGGACACGCGCCTGCCGGAGCCGTCGTATGCCATCAGCACCCTGACACTGTCCCTGCTGCAACTACGCGTATTCTCAAGTACGTTTCCTGATTTGCTTTCCATCCTGAACTCCACCGGCATACCTCTCCAATCATAGGAAATTTTGAGGTTCTTGGATTTGTCCTCGATGAGATTACCTTCCGCATCGTAAACAAAGTTCTCGGAAGCACTCATATCGCGGTTTGCAGCAGACATTCCGCCCATGCCACCGGAGACCTTCTCGAGACGGTTCGTGTTTGCATAGTAGCCGTACTCACCGCCGGTAGCGCCATCACCCCCGCGACCCTGGCCGCGGCGCTGGCTTACAATTCGGCCCTGTTCATCATACTTAAAGTATTCATTGAACATATCCTGTTCAGAATCCTCCACAGACGTGAGACGGTTCATGAAGTCGTACACGTACTTGCTACTACGTTTTTGTTCCCCATTAGCAGCAAGTTCATGAACCATGTAGCTGATGTTACCGTTGTACTGAGGAACGCAATTGTGGTTGCCACAGTCTTCATAGTAGAGTTCTTCTTCAAATAGCTTCTTCCCGTCAGCATTTTTCGCAGTGGCTGTTTTTACAGCACCCGAGATATGGTAGGTATAATCAATTGTAACATTGTTGCCAAGCCTTACGGTCTTAACATTTCCTGTAGGGTAATATGCATAGGACACAAGTTCCGTAGACAGTGATGCACCATTCTTGACGAAAATAGATGAAATTCTTCCCAGACGATCATAGACATACTGGTCCGAAACGGCACGATTCTTGGCATAAATGTTTAAGCCGTAAGGATACTTTTCTGATTTTTGCGATTTTATTCAGTTATGCAACGAAAAAGCCGAGATGAACATCTCGGTTTTAAAAGTTTTTCTTTATTCAAGAAATTTATTCTAAAGAAGCGGCGTTGAACTAAAGGCGCTTCAGCACAGCCTGTGCGTGATGGTAGAAGCCTTCTTCCATTGCAACAGCGGCAATTGCCTTGGCGTTCTTCTTGATGGCCTTTTCGCTGTAGCGGATGATGGACATACGCTTCAGGAAGTCGTATACGCCGAGAGGGCTGAAGAAGCGACCAGTGCCATTGGTAGGCAGCACATGGTTAGGGCCGGCAAAGTAGTCACCCACCGGTTCAGAAGACCAGTGACCAATGAACACGGCTCCAGCGTTTTCAATCTGGGCAGCCATGGATTCCGCTTCGTCGGTCATGACTTCGAGATGTTCCGGAGCAATCTTGTTTGCAATGGCAACACCATCGAACCAGTCCTTTACCACCAGGATGCGACCGAAGTTGTCCAGCACCTTTTGGAGCAGTTCCTTCTTGGGGCTGTTTTCAACCTGGACGTCTACGCAAGCAGAAATCATCTGGGCGGTTTCCATGTCGTCGGTAATGCAGATGGCAGCTTCGAAACCGGAACCGTGTTCAGCCTGGGAAAGCAGGTCTGCGGCAACGAAGTCCGGATCGGCAGTCTTGTCGGCCATGACGAGAACTTCGGAAGGACCAGCCACCATGTCGATGTCTACGACACCGAAGACTTCCTTCTTGGCGACGGCGGCGAAAACGTTACCCGGGCCCACAATCTTGTCGACGCGTTCAACGATAGTCTTGCCCTTGGCGTCCTTGGCACCGTAAGCCAACAGGCCGATAGCCTGAGCGCCACCGATGTGGTAGACTTCGGTAATGCCCAACTGCTGCAGCACGAAAGCCACGGCGCGGTTGATTTCACCCTTGATGGGGGTCACCACAACGATATCCTGAACACCGGCAACGAGAGCGGGCACTGCGTTCATGATCACGGTGCTGGGGTAAATGCCTGCGCCACCGGGAACATAAAGGCCCACGCGCTTCATGGGGCGGATGCGCTGACCAAGAACAACGCCGTCCTTACCTTCCATGAGCCAGGATTCTTCCATCTGGTTCTGGTGGAAATCGCGAACGTTCTTGATGGCCTGCTTGAGAGCCTTCTGCAAATCGGCAGGGCACTTGGCGGCAGACTTTGCAATTTCCTTTTCGGAAACGCGGATGTTCTTGCGTTCAAGGCCATCGAACTTCTGAGCGTATTCTACAGCCTTGGCGTAGCCGCCCTTCTTGATGTCGGCAAGGATATCTACAACCTTGTTATAAATTTCGCGGCTGGGAGCAACTTCACGACCGCAAATGCGTTCAATTTCCTTAGAATTAGGAGTAGCCTTAACTATTTGCATTTCTTAGTTTCCTTCAAAATCTTGTAGCACAGACCGTCCATCAAGGCAAGCCAGCTGGCTTCGATGATGTTGGTGCTGACACCTGCCACATTCCAATGTTCCTTGTCGTCACCGAAGGTTGTCCACACGCGGACCAGTGCGTCGGAACCGACGGAAGAACCCAGAACGCGGACCTTAAAGTCGTCCAGGCGGACCTTGGCCATATACGGGAAGAACGGGAGCAATGCCTTACGCAGCGCTGCATCCAGAGCGTTCACAGGACCGTCGCCTTCGCTCACCTGATGGCTGATCTTGTCTCCAATCTTCAGCTTGACGCTGGCCTGGGAAACAGACACACCTTGCGGGGTCTTGTCTTCGGTGACGCGGTAGTTCATGAATTCAAAGGGTGCGGTGAACATGCCCAGCTGGCGATACACCAGCATCTTGAAGCTGGCTTCGGCGGAGTCGAAGTGCCAGCCGGCGTTTTCCTTTTCCTTGATGGCAAGCAAAAGCTTTGCCACCATGGGATCCTTCTTGTCGATGCCCGGCTTGATGGCCTTCAGCTTTTCAACAACCAGAGAGCCGCCAGCCTGATCGCTGGTGACGAATACGCGGTCGTTACCGATGGAATGGGGGTCCACATGTTCAAAACTGCGGGACACCTTCATGACGCCGTCGATGTGTGCTCCGCCCTTATGGGCAAAGGCAGCCTCGCCCACGTACGGAGCGCGGACATCGCTAGCCAGATTCACAATCTGGTCGACGCTGAGGAACAGCTTGCGAAGTCCAGCCATCTTCTTGGCGGCAAAGAACTTCACGCCCATCTTGAAGACCAGGTCTGCCATGATGGTGGTGAGGTTGGCGTTACCGCAGCGTTCGCCGTAACCGTTAATGACACCCTGAATCATGGATGCGCCGGACTTCACGGCGTAGATGCTGTTAGCCACAGCAAGGCCGGAGTCGTTGTGAACATGGATGCCCAGAGGTACGTCTACATGTTCCTTGACGGCTTCAAAAATTTCTTCCAGTTCCCAAGGCATGGTACCGCCGTTGGTATCGCACAGAACGATAAAGTCTGCACCACCGAGAGCGGCAGCCTTCAAAGTTTCGATGGCATATTCAGGATTGGCCTTATAACCGTCGAAGAAATGTTCGGCGTCGTAAATAACTTCCTTGGAATGTTCCTTCAGGAATTCGATGGAAGACTGGATCATGTCCAGGTTTTCTTCCAGAGTAGTATGAATGACTTCTGTAACGTGAAGGTCCCAGCTCTTACCGAAGATGGTCTTTACTGGAGCTTCGGACTTCACCAATGCCTGGAGCAGCGGATCCTTTTCGGGAAGAATCTTCGGGCGGCGAGTGCTACCGAAAGCAGCGATCTTGGCGTGCTTCAGCTTCAGCTTCTTTACTTCGCGGAAGTATTCTTCGTCGGTGGGGTTGCTCGGGTTGGGCCAGCCGCCTTCAATGTAATCAATACCGAAAGAGTCAAGAATTCGAGTAATCTGGATTTTATCGGCCAGAGAGAGACTAATCTTGCGATCTTGATTGCCGTCGCGCAGCGTGGTGTCATAGATAAAGCATTTCATAAGTGCAGTAAATTTAGCAAAAAACTTTGTTTTTTTTCGATGTGTTCATACAATAAACAGTAAAGCAAGGTGTTTGCCTGATGTTTAAAAAAGAGATGCAGCGAATTTACTGCATCTCGTAATTTTTTTACCCGAAGGCCGATTCGTTGAAACTATCCCTGGGAGGTTTCTGCGAAGGTCAAGTTTTCGTAATTCTTGATAGCCAGATTCAGACGATATTCGTTGGGGAACAGACAAACTAAGTTGCGTTCCTTGTCCAGCATGCAGTCCATGGCATATTCTTCAGCGAACTTGTTCACGTCCTTTTCGGGGCCGGAGACCCAGCGGATACCGTGAGCGGGTACGCGATCCAAAGAAACGTCAGCGCCGTATTCACTCTGGAGACGGAACTTCAGCACGTCGAACTGCAGTTCACCCACCACACCGATCACCGGAATAGCGGACTTCATAGGTTCATAAAGCTGGGTAGCACCTTCTTCAGAAAGTTCAGCCAGGCCCTTGGCCATCTGCTTGGACTTCAGCGGGTTCAGGAGGGTGACGCGGGCAAAATGTTCCGGAGCGAAGTCAGGAATGCCGGTGTAGCTCATCTTTTCACCATCGGTCAGAGTATCGCCGATGCGGAACAGACCGGGGTCGTTAATACCCACGATGTCGCCTGCCCAGGCATTGTCAATGACTTCCTTGTCCTTGGCCAGGAATGCGGTAGGAGCAGCCAGACGGATTTCTCGGCCGGTACGCACATGGAAAACCTTTTCGCCACGGGTAAAGCTACCGGAGCAGATACGCAGGAATGCGGTACGGTCACGGTGCTTGGGGTCCATGTTAGCCTGGATCTTAAACACAAATGCGCTAAAAGCATCTTCACCCGGATCCACAGGACGCTTGTCGGTATCGCGGATCATGGGAGGAGGAGCCAACTGAGCAAAGGCGTTCAACAGCTGACGTACACCGAAGTTGTTCACGGCACTGCCAAAGAACACGGGGCACATCTCCCCCTTCAGGAACTTTTCGTGGTCAAACGGATCCATAGCGCCAGTGACCATTTCGTATTCTTCCTTGAACTGTTCCACCCAGTTCTCGCCGCACATTTCAACCAGGCGGGGATCATCGGGACCAGTCATCTGGATAAGCTGCTGCTCCCCTTCTTCCTTGTTAAAAGTATGGAAGGTATTGTCGGCGATGCAGTACACACCCTTGAAAAGCTTACCCACGCCAATGGGCAGAGTAAAGGGAGCCACCTTGATCTTCAGGACATTTTCGATTTCATCCAGCAGGTCCAGCACATGGCGACCATCAAGGTCCATCTTGTTGATGAAGGTGATAATCGGAGTGTGGCGCATGCGACACACGTTCATGAGGCGGATGGTCTGCTTTTCTACGCCGTTCACGCTATCGATAAGCACCAGGGCGGCGTCCACAGCGGTCAGGGCGCGGTAAGTATCTTCGCAGAAGTCCTGATGCCCCGGGGTATCCACCAGGTTGAACATGCAACCTTCGAAGGGGAAATTCAGAACGGAACTGGAAACAGAAATACCACGCTGCTGTTCGATCTTCATCCAGTCAGAAACCGTGTAGCTGCGGTTGGACTTGGCACGAACATGGCCTGCTTCACGGATCACGTTGCCGTACCACAGGAACTTTTCGGTAATGGTTGTCTTACCAGCGTCAGGATGGCTAACGATGGCGAAAGTGCGGCGTTTAGAAATTTCTTCGTTCATAAAAAGGCTCTAGGTTCAAGGCAAAAGGTTTGAAGCCAGGAACTCAAGAATTAGGGTTCATTTTTTTGCGGCGGTAAAGATAGAAAAAACAGCCGACACCTCGACTGTTCTCCTTAAATTTGACAGGGCTTTTAACTGTTTATTACATCTCGGTGTAAATCTGGTAGCTGTTACGACCTGACTTTTTCACATCATAAAGGGCCTTGTCTGCGCGATCAAATAGGGCCTGATAGTTCATATCCAGGTCGTTTGCAAAGGCCGCCCCTATCGAAATATTGATGACATTCAATTTTTCGTCGTTGCAGAAAGCTTCGTCGGAATTAGAAATCAGATGGCTGATGCACAAGGTCAAATCGGCCATGCTCTTCACGTTGGGCAAGAGCACCACGAATTCATCACCGCCGAAACGGCAGATGGTCACGGATTCAGACTTGTCAAAAGTCTTCTGCAAGATGTTTGCGAACAACTTAATGGCCCTATCCCCTTCCAGATGTCCATAAGAGTCATTCACCACCTTCATATGGTCCATATCCACCACCAGCATGGCTCCGGAATTGTGCTGAACCACCATGAACTTGTCAAAGGCGCGTTCCATGTACCTGCGGTTCCACAATCCAGTTAGCTGATCTGTGTAGGCGGAATGCTCACTCTTATTGATATTCACTTCATTACTGTACATGGTCTTCAGGTGCTTAACCATGGCCTTGTTAATAAAGAAGCCACTTACGAACATCACCACGAACTCGATGGTCATTCCGTCAATGTGGGTAACAAACCATTCGACGGCATCCGGATTAGCAAGGGCGCTGGCCTCGAATTCTGAAATCTGCCAGTTGCTGACCAACATCATCAAATAGCTGAGGATGCTCATGGTGACGAAAGTCCTGCGCTTACAATACAGAAGGCTGGTCATGGGCACAAAGAAGTAGCTTAGCGAGATGTCCATGTGGCCAATACTCATGACGTAGATGGTCACCAAGGCACCTACCAGTCCAATGTACTTGATAATGGAACTTTCAGGCTTGAACTTATAAAGCACCGAATGGCCGATGGCGAAAACGAAAATCACCAAAAAAGACTGGAGACAGGCCCAATAAGTGACGCCAGGAAAGGCGGCAAAAAGAACGCCTAAGGCGATCGTCGGAGAAACAAGGCAGCAATACCAGAGGATTCGGCAAAAAATGCCATTCATCCTTTTTTCGTTGTTGTCTAGAAAATACGAGAAATGATTGTCATAATATTCGGAACCCATGGACAAGAATATAGATGATTACGTCGGGTTCAGAACATCTAACTATACAAAAATACCCCGAAAAACAGATATTTTTATTACAACCTGTATGGTCCAGCCACTACCTGTGGTGGTACGGGTGATTTTGCATCACCATCTGGGCCCGGTAGAGCTGTTCCGCAAAGATGATTCGGGCATGGTCGTGGGTAAAAGTCAGAGGAGACAGGCTCAACAGCATATCGGCGGTTTTCTTCAGATTCTCGTCTATACCGTATGCGGAACCGATCAGAAATACCACATTTCCCGGGAAGCGGTCACGGAGCGTGTCAGATAGTTTGACCGTGTCCATCAGCTTCCCCTCTTCAGAAAGAATGATCCGCTTGAAATCGCTCTTGGGGAATTTCTTCTCGAAAAGGGCTGCTTCCTGCGCCAGGGACTGGTTTCGGTCGTCCAGCTTCGATTCCTTGAGTTCCACGACTTCCAGAGGGATGGCTCCCCCACGGAGACGCTTGACGTACTTGTCGACTTCGTCGGCAACAAAAGGCGAACCTGCCTTACCAAAAACTGCGAGAACCCATTTCATGGAGGCTACTATCTTCCAACTGACAAGCGGTCGATCAGGAAGTTTGCCATTCCCTGCTTGCGCATGCGTTCCTGGGTCTTGGCGATGTCGTAATCCACGCGGATGATGCGCACGCACTTGGTTTCGGTATCCAGCAGGCACCAGCAGGAACGGGGATCGCGGTCACGAGGCTGCCCCACACTGCCGACGTTCACCAGCAGACGTTCCGTATTCTCGATGGTATATTCGTATTCATCCAGAATCTTGGGAATGGCCATGGGGCGGCTTGCCACGATAACCGGGCTATGGGTATGTCCCACAAAACAGTAGCGGCCAGAAAAATGATCGAAGGCGTCCAGAGCATCTTCCAGTTCTGTCACATAGACCCAGTCTGCAGGGCTCAGGGGCGATGCGTGAACGAAGCAAATATCGTTTTCTTCACGGATGTAGGTCAGGCTGCGCATGTATTCCACAGATTCCTTGGAAAGGTGGGTCTGGGTCCATTCGATAGCCTGCTTGGCATAGGGGTTAAAGCCTTCGCTGGATTCGTGCTTGATGGCGACACTATCGTGATTACCGATAATGCAGATGTCCATATTTTCACGAGCCAGGGCTACACATTCATCGGGGTCTGCGCCGTACCCCACCAAATCACCAAGACAAACCTTCCGATCTACACCATTATCTTCCATGGACTGGAGCACAGCCTTGAAAGCTTCGGCGTTAGAATGGATATCAGAGCAAATTCCGTAAAGCATGAGCCTAATTTAAATAAAAAAGAAGAAATATGAGAGAATTAGGTGGCGAGAAAAGCAAAAATTAAGTTTTCTTTTCTACAAAGCTAAGGCCTTAAACGTCATACGCATTTAAAAATACGGCTCTATTTACTATTTTTGCGTCGTATGGAAATTGTTCAAGACAAGCTGAAGGTCAGCATTGCCTACACTTTAATGGAAAGGTCCGGAAAGATTCTGGAAGAAGTGCCGGCATCCCACCCCTTCGTGTACATTCATGGGTACAACAACATTATCCCCGGTCTGGAGAGTGCCTTGAATGGTCGCCGCGTTGGCGAGAAATTCACAATCGACATTGACGCGAATCTCGGCTACGGTCTTTTCCGCGATGACTTGATCCTGGAAGTCCCTAAGGACGAACTGAAAGAAATTGGTGAAATCTGGCTGGGCATGGAACTGGAAATGTATCAGGATGAAGACATCCGTGAGTTCCAGTTACCCGAAACGGCCGACGAATTTGTAGATGGACTGAACCTGGACAGCGACGACGATAACGAAGCTGACGGTATATACACCATCAAGGAAATCCGCAAGGAAACCGTAATCGTAGACGGCAACCACCCCTTTGCCGGTAAGGACCTGACCTTTGACGTGCAGGTCGTTGCCGTAGAATCCCCCAGCTTTACCGAACTGGAATCAGGATTTCCCGATAAGGACGAATTTGACGAACAGGATGAGTTCGACGAATTCGGCGACGATCTTAACAACCCCGATAATTTCAACAGGAGATGGCGATAATGGCCAACATGGATGAACTGAAGAAAGCCGCAGGCGTACGCGCCGCTGACATGATCAAGGACGGCATGACCGTCGGTCTTGGCACTGGAAGCACCGCAGCCCACATGGTAAACCGCCTGGCAGAACGCATCAAGACCGAAGGTATCAAGGTGGTTGGCGTTTCTACTAGCTGGAGCACCACCCTGCAGTGCCGCGCTCTGGGCATCCCCCTGAAGGAAATGGGCGAAGTCTCTCACCTGGACATGGTCATTGACGGTGCCGACGAAATCGACGACAACCGCAACCTGATCAAGGGCCGCGGTGCAGCTCACCTGCTTGAAAAGATTGTGGCCTCCATGACCGACAACTACGTGATTATCGCAGACAGCGGCAAGAAGGTGAACCAGCTGGGTACCAAGTTCGCAGTTCCTCTGGAAATCATCCCGGGTGCAATCGCAGTCGTAACCGAACGCGTTGCCAAGCTGGGTGGCGAAGTCAAGGTCCGTATGGGCGCTCCCGGTAAGGACGGTCCGGTGATTAGCGATTCTGGCAACCTCATTGCCGACGCCAAGTTTGCTCCTATTGCTGATGCTGACAAGCTGGCTCGCGAACTGGAACACATCGTCGGTATCGTCGGTCACGGTCTGTTCGTCGACATGGCAACCAAGGTAATCCTCGCCGACGAAGAAAAGGGACTGATCGAATTCTAAGGAACGAGGTTCTAGGTATGAGGGCGCTCGCAAAGCTCGCTTTCTGGCATGAGGACGGAGCCTTCGGCTCCTTTGAGCTAGATAATCGCGCCGAAGGCGCCTTACTTTAGCTCACAGCTCATTACTCACAGTTCGTATCTCATAATTTGAGTCTGCGCCACTAGATCCTTCGCTCCGCTCAGGATGACAAACGCAGACAAATATCTCATAACTCGTATCTCGTAATTCGTAATTAAAAAAATCCCCCGCATTTCTGCGGAGGATTTTTTAATGCTTTGAGCCAAGCTAATTAAGCTTCGTCGTCAGCCAGTTCCGGAGCCTTCTTGATCACGTTGCGGCGGCCATAGCGAACCTTGGACGGATCGAAAGTGGTTTCAACCGGAGCAATATCAGCTTCGTTCACAACCGGTGCTGCAACAGCTGCGGGAGCTGCGGCGGGGGCTTCAACTGCGGGTGCTGCGGGAGCGGCCGGAGTTTCAACCGGGATGCGAGGAGCGAGGGGACGGCGTTCAGCAACAGGAGCTTCAGCGGCGACCGGTGCAGCAGCTTCGGTAGCGGCAGCTACGGGAGCGGCGGCTTCTGCGGCAGGAGCTGCAGCGGCGGCGTTGAATTCACGACGGGGACGTTCCGGGCGGCCTTCGCGACGGTCGCGGCGGTTGCCACGTTCGTTGCGTTCAGCGCGCTGTTCACGCTGTTCATTACGGGCAGCCGGCTGTGCAGCGTTGGCGGCCTTGTTTTCGCGATTTTCGCGGTTTTCCTTTGCAGGACGTTCCTTATTTTCCTTCTGGCGATTTTCCTTGTTGTTGCGTTCACCGCGCTGAGCCATTTCCTGAGCGTTAACGGGGCGGCGTGCGCCCGGCTTCAGGTTCATGTCGGGGGTGAGCTTCTTGAAAATCGGGGTACGAAGCATAGTAAGGAGCTTGTTAACCTTAGTCAGGATAACGATGCTCAAGATCACTGCAACGAGTGAGAGAGCGATTGCGATGTATTCCATTCGGGGCACCTCATAAATAAGGGTTGACCGCGACTACAGGCTGGAAGAACCCGCAGGCGGTGTGGCGTTGGGTTAATGTAATCCGTATTCGGATTTATGCTTAAAGCCATCTTACTAGCGCCTCCGGAGAGGCTTGACTGGCCATAAGGCTTCGGGCAAATTGGGCCGGCGAAGCATTTAAAGGGGTCTCCGCCGCAGCGGTAGACGAGTTTTTGCCACGAGGCCAAATATACAAAATATTCACAACGAATCCCCCGCACCGACCGACTAGAGGTGGCAGTTCAAGTTGGAATATCTGACTTTTTATATAAAAAAAGCGGGCATAACCCGCTGTTTCCTTAATTTTCAGGCCGAAGGCCCCAAAGTTAGAGGTGCATATCCAGCTTTTGTAAAGATTTCTTCACGGAATCGCCGTAGGCGTTCAGGGAATCCAGGGTATGCTGAAGCGAATCTACAGAGTGCTGAAGACTGGCGTTATTCTGTTTCAGGCGTGTAATTTCGGCCTGTGCTTCCTTATCGGCGCAGCCCATAAAAGAGAAAGCCATTAGAATAAAAATCAAAGACAAAAGGGAATAAAACTTCATGTTCCCAATAATAGAAATTAGAATGGATGGTAATTTCTATCTTGTGGAGCGTAATTTAAAATCCGGTACGCAATGATGAAAGAACAAGAACTTTTGATGCCTGTTGGAACCTGGGAAATGCTGGAAGCCGCCGTCAAGAACGGGGCCAACGCCGTGTATTTCGGGGTTCCCCACTGGAACGCTCGCGGCCGTACCGAAGACTTTTCCTTTGAAGATGTAAAGGCCATGATCGAGTATGCCCGAAGCCGAGGCGTCCGCAGTTTCATGGCCATGAACGTTCTTGTTTTCGAGCGTGAGCTGCAGGAGTTGCCGGAATTCCTGTCCCAGATTATCGCCTTGAAACCCGACGCCTTTATTATCCAGGACATTGGCCTCGCCCGCTTGATTCGCGCAATTTGCCCGGAACAGGAAATCCACGCCAGCACCCAGATGACCCTGGCCAGCGCCGAGGGCGTAAACCTGGTAAAATCCATCGGCTTTAACCGCGCCGTTTTGAGCCGCGAACTTTCGGCCAAGCAGATTGCCGCCGTCAAGAGCGGAACCGACCTTGAAATCGAAGTGTTCGTACACGGAGCCCTTTGCGTCTCCTATTCCGGCCAGTGCCTCACCAGTGAAAACTTCGGCGGAAGATCCGCAAACCGAGGCCAGTGCGCCCAAAGTTGCCGCCTCCCCTACCGCATTTTTGTAGACGGCAAGGAATTCACCGAAACCGACGCCCAGTATTTGTTCAGCACCCGCGATTTGTGCGCCCTCCCCAAGCTTGAGGAACTTGCCGAAATCGGCGTGGAATCCCTGAAGGTGGAAGGCCGTCTGAAGAGCCCGGAATACGTGGCTGCCGTAACGAGAGCCTATAGAAAGGCGTTGGACAACATTTCCGCAGCCACCAGCAAGCGGGGCGATCTCGGTCTGGAAAGTTCAGACTTGGAACCGCTGGAAGTCTTGTTCTCCCGCGGGTTGACTACCGGCTGGCTTGATGGCGACAACCACCAGGAACTGGTGAACGGAACCTTCAGCAATCATCACGGTCTTTATTTAGGTAAAGTCGTCAAGGTAGAGCGTTCATCTGTTTTTGTAACCGCCGAAAAGGAATGGCTCCCCCGCCCCGGCGACGGCATCCTCTTTGAAGATTACCGCTTTGGCGTCTCCCTGGGAAGCCGCCTGTACGGAGCGCAGATTGTACATAACGCCCACAGCAAGCGTGGAGACGGCATGCGTGGCATGGGTCCGCTGCTGCGCCTGGACTTCGGCTACGATTTCGACACACGAAAGATCGGCCGCAACATGGACGTTTTCCGCAACGACTCCCCCACCCTGGAAAAGGAACTGCGCAAGACATTTACCGACCGAAATCAGGAAACCAAGCGTGCGGTGAACATGGAACTTTCCGGTGCGGTGGGCGAACCTCTGACCTTGAAAGTCTGGCTGGCGGGAACCACCCTGATGCAAGGGATGGATAAGGCCGCAGAAGTACAAAGCGAACAGATTTTGGAACAGGCGAAAAATGCAGTCGACCCTGCAGCTCTGGAAGCGCTGGCCCGCAAGGAACTTGGGGGCCTGTCGGCCACGCCCTATGAACTTGGAAGTCTGATGGTCCACGTGGCCGGCGCACCTTTCGTACCCGGAAAGGTGCTGCGCAACCTGCGACAGTCCGCAATTCAACAGCTGGAAGCCTCCTCCCTGCAGTGGAAGGAAATGAATATCAGCGCCGCAAACGGAAAAAAATTCCTGCAGACAATTTCTGCAAAGTTCGCCGTTGCCGCCAAGAAGTCCGCAGCTGCTCAAGATCCATCGGCTTCGCTCCGCTCCGCTCAGGATGACACGCAAAAAGAATTCGGCATCGTCCACAAAGTTGCAAAGCCCGTCATCTCCGTGCTGGTCCGCAACCCGGAACAGATTGCCGCCCTCAAGGGATTAGACATCGACAACGTCATCATGGATTTCGACTGGGGCGTCAAATATGACGAACCCCTCCAGCAGATTCGTGAACTTGGTTTTAAGGCTGGCATGGCCACCCTGCGAATCCACAAGCCCGGCGAAAATCATTACCTGAAAAAGATTCTGGAACTCTGCCCGGATTTCGCCCTTGTCCGCAATCTTGGTTCCCTGTCCATCCTCAAGGATAGCGGGATCCCTCTCGTAGGCGACTACAGCCTGAACGCCGCCAACTCCGCCAGCTACGAATGGCTTCTGGATCAGGGACTGCAGACAATCCACCCCTCCTGGGATCTAAACAGCACCCAGCTTTTCGACCTGCTGAAAAACATCGACGGCAGCCGCCTGGAACTGACCCTTCACCAGTACATGCCCGCCTTCCATTCGGAATATTGCGCTTTCGCCCGCAGCCTTACTACAGGCCGCCGCTTCCCGGAATGCGGAAAAATCTGCACCCAGCACAAGGTGGAAATCCTGGACCACAAGGGAGAACGCCACTTCCTGCAATCCGACGCAGAATGCCGCAACACCCTATTCGTAGGCCGTCCCCAGTCTGCGCTTAAATTGATGCCTCAACTCCGCACCTCCGGCGTAAACCATTTCCGCCTAGAAATGCTCAACGAAGATCCAGAAACTGTCCGACGCAAGGTGCTAATTTACACCCAGGCCATCCGCGGAAAAGTCTCCATCGAAGATGCCATCCGTGAAGCCGGCATTCAGGAAAAGTACGGCCTCAGCGAAGGCCAGCTCTTCAACGAAAGCACCTGGCAGAACCGCAAGAAATGCGATTAAGTCGACCCCCTATAGGGCCTTCATCATTACGGTCTTGTTGAATTCTTCGGGTGTAGTAAAAGTAGGCACTATGTCATGCAGGGCGCTGATGGCAGCCTTGTCGTCATTTTTCTTGGCCGCATTACGCAAGGTCCACAGCGCCACAATAAACTGATCCATGTCGATTTCGATCTGCTTTCCGATAAAGATCAGCTTGTTCTTTGTGCGCAGCAACCCCTCTTCGTTCATGAGGAGTTCTTCCTTGATCTTTTCGCCGGGGCGTAAACCGGTAAACTTGATTTCCACATCCTTGTAGGGCACCTTGCCGTACATGCGAATCAGGTTCTCGGCCAGGCTAACGATCTTGACCGGCTGGCCCATGTCCAGCACAAAGATTTCGCCACCCTTGGCAATGGAGGCCGCTTCCATCACCAGGCTCACCGCCTCGGGAATGGTCATAAAGTAGCGGATTATGTCGGGGTGGGTCACGGTCACGGGGCCGCCCTTTTCGATCTGGCGCTTAAACAGGGGGATCACGCTACCGTTGCTGCCCAGCACGTTTCCAAAACGGGTGGTCACGAATTCGGTCTTGCTGCCGGCCTGCTGGCTCAGGTACTGCACGATCATTTCGCAGCAGCGCTTGCTAGCCCCCATGACGTTGGTGGGGTTCACGGCCTTATCGGTACTGATCATCACGAACTTCTGTACATTGTTGAACAGGGCCAGGCAACCCATGTTAAAGGTACCCATCACGTTGTTCTTGATGGCTTCCATGGGGTTGTGTTCCATAAGGGGCACATGCTTGTGGGCGGCGGCATGGAACACCACGTCGGGCTTGTAGGTCTTGAAGATTTCGTTCATGCGGAAGTAGTCTCGCACACTGGCAATCAGGGTCACCAGGTTCAGTTCCTTGCCATATTCCATGACCAGTTCCTGCTGGATATCGTAGGCATTGTTTTCGTAAATGTCTATGATAATCACCTGCTTGGGATTGTACTTGGCAATCTGGCGTACCAGTTCGCTACCGATACTGCCACCGCCGCCACTAACCATGCAGACCTTGCCTTCGATAAAGTTGCGCACATCCTTGTTGTTGAACTTGATAGGTTCACGGCCCAGCAGGTCTTCTACCTTGATGTCGCGGATCTGGCCCACGTAATTGCCGGATTCCACAATATTGCCCAGGAAGGGGACCACCTTTACAGGCAGGTTGGTGTCGTTACAGATTTCCAAAATTTTCTGGCGGTCGGGGGCCGGGCAGCTGGGAATGCAGAAAAGGATTTCTTCGATGCGTTCGAGCCTTGCGATTTTTGGGATTTCGCTGGTACCGCCGGCAACAAGAACCCCTTCAAAGGTCTTACCGATCTTATCACGGTCATCATCAATCAGGCAAACTGGATTGATCTTGCTGGCCGCATTGTCAGATGACATATCTTCCGAGGCCACCTTGAATTCACGGAGCAAAGCCAAAGAGGCGCTGCCGGCACCAATGATCATGGTGCGCTTGCGGTGGGCTTCGTCTATGCCGGTCTTAAGGAGCACCATAAAGGCATCCTTGAACAGGTAGCGGAAAGCGCAAATGCCAAAGGTCGCCACGATAAAGTGGAGGATCTGAAACTCAATGAATACTTTTTCGGTAGTCAGGTACAGCAAGAAGTAGCCCAGGAACATGCCCAAAAGGCAGCCATAGATACAGCTCAGGTAATCCTTCTTGCTAAAATAGCGCCACAGCTTATTGTAGGCCCCCATAAAAATCAGGGAACCAAAGCAGGTCAATACAGTCAATGCAAAAATGACAATGAGGTCGGGGCGTCCGATACGTTCTGCAAACAAAGGGAGAGGAACATTCGCTACTAGCCCTGCAAAAACAACGATGCATGCATCCGCTACAGCCAACAAACGCTTTCGCAACCTGAAGTTGGCAAACAGTAGACGAATTTTATTTAGCATAAGCCACTCCCTTTTTATATACCCATGCTCCAGGATTCGTAAAATATAGAAACTACCACATGAGTGTGGTGCGCACATTTACTGCAGGGTCGCTTCCAAAGGTGTATTCCCCCATGAATCCAACATACACGCCCCTAAAATCAAGGGCGACGGTGCCATTGTAGTGCATTTTTGCACCATGTATAAAGTGCTTTTCTGCCCATTTGTAGGGGTCATCAATGCTGCTGCCGTAATCATCACCCTTCCAGAGCCACTGACTACGGTAACTCATAAATATACTGCGAGTCGTCGCAGACTTATCTAAAGTCATTCTACCATATATGGCCCAGTCGATACTCAAGCTATTCGGTCCATTGGGATTTCCTAGAGGCATTCCCAGGTGAGCCATCTGGGCCATAGCTGTATCATAATGACCATAGGTGTATGGTTCTACACGGGCAATTTCTGCGATAGTTCCGGCTTCAATCTTTTTTTCCTTAAGATAAAAGTCATGGGACACTTGCATACCCGCCATGGCAGCCCAACGGTTATTGCTGTACTTGTTTTCGTATACGGCCATGGGAGACTCCAGGTCATCCAAGAAGAATTCACCATAGATTCGAGCCGTATTGAATAGACGGTAATTCAAATCCATAGATAGAGCGCCGTTATTCACTCGCTCGGTGTAATTGCCCTTTTCGATAAACAGGGGTACCACGGGAACAAAGAGCCAAGGTTTATTTTCGTTGTACAGGATTTGCAATTCGCTTATGCCAACCACCAAGTCGTTTTTGAACAAGTTAAGTTCGTAACGGTGTGCATACAAATTACGATCATTCAGGTTATCCTTGCTGTAACTCCAGCTGTTGACACGGAGGTCTGCGTAGGCGCTTAGTACATGGAGGGGACCAAACTTAAAATCCAGGGAAATCATGTTATAAGGGAGCGCAAACTGGTTTAAAGACAAATTATTGTAATAACCGGGCCCCCAGTGCATTACATCTCGGGCAAGTTCCAGCCTGGCAAAAGCATAGTTCAAACCAAGGTGGGCGCGATAACGGGAATAGCTAACGTAATCGGCTCCGCCGTCATTGCTATTTTCACTTTGAACATCAAAGACTTCCCCATCATAACTCTTGGGTTTACGTTTGGCGCCCTTATTGACTCCTGCACTGTGCGCTTCAGAATACATACGGGCATCAAGGTCAAAATCCAGGGAATCGGCAAAGCCTCGAATGTAAAGACCAGCATCAACACCAGGCCAAATAGTATCGTCTAGGGCTTCGCCTCCGCGAAAGTCAATTCCAAGTATAGGAGAAACGGCAACTGCATAAACGTGGGGACCGCCAACGAACACATCGCCGATAGTATCCGCAATGCTTGCCATGGCGCGGGCTTCCGTTTCATTGAAGTGTGTGCGGAAGGTGGTATCGCGGGCAGGGTATGCAAAGAACTGTCTACCCTCCCCTATGGTATGCCTATGGTATTCCAACAACATGGGCATATAATCCAGCCCACGAAGGTTACGGTTATGTTCGGTTCCGTGTACAGGAGATGCAGCAAAAGCGGTATTTGCCAACAAACCAAGCAAGGCAAAGGCTACAGCAACCGCACCCAAGAAAGCAAAAACGCCACGGGTCTCGGAATCATCCTTACTTTTTCTTGGAGTAATACCCATAGTATCCATAACCATAACCGTATCCATAACGGCCGGTTTCACGTTCGCAGTGGTTCATCACAAAGGCCTTGGGCTTTTCTCCAAAGCGCTTCATCTTGGTCATCGCCTCGGAAATTTCATCCATGCTATGCTTTCCATAATGCAGAACAAACAGGCTGAAATCGGCAGCAGGGTAAATCAATTCGGCATCGGTCACCATGCTCATGGGTGGGGTATCCACAATAATTACATCGAATTGTTTGCGGGCCTCATCAAGCATGCTCCTAAAGTTTTCACCACGCAATAGTTCACTGGGCGACAGCTTCGTGTGTCCAGCAGAAATAACAAACAAGTTTTCAATATCAGAGGTTGCAACTGCAACTCCAAATTCACACAAACCTCCCAGCACTTCAGCCAGACCCATTTTACTACTGCTACGATGCACGCCTCGACGCATATCCGCATCAATCAGCAAAGTGCGCTTGCCAGACGTAGCGTGTAGTGCAGCCAAGTTAGAAGAAACAAAACTCTTACCTACACCAGGAATAAGACCAGACACCATGATTACAGGATGGGTCTGAGACGGAACCGTAAAATCCACAGAGGTAAGCAAACTGCGGAAGGCTTCGCTTGCCGGATCTTCAGGTTGAGAAACAACCAAGGGAACCAAATTGCGACGACGTGCCTTCATGACCTTACCACGACGTTCAGGAATCTTTGCGAAAACACTGATACTCGTAGCCTTTTCCACCTCAGTTGTACTACGGACGCCGTTGTGGAGCATACGCATAAGGAACACCAGCAACACCGCAACCATGAAGGATGCGGCAACGCAGCAGATAAGGATGTTCAACTTCTTGGGTTTGCTGGGGCGATCTTCCACCATGGCATAGTCCACCACGCGTACGTTACCCACTTCGCCGGCACGAACCACGCGAAGTTGCTGGATGTTGTTGAGCATGGTGTTATAAATAGCATTGTTCACCTGCACATCTTCCTGCAGGCGCATCACTTCTTGCTGAGTCAAGGGCATCTTAGCTGCGCTAGCCTTCAACTTAGAAAGTTCGCCCTTCAACTTGTCCTGCTGCTTAGCAATGGTACGCACTGCCGGGTGTTCATCTTTGAACAAGCGAGTAGCTTCCTGATATTCCTGCTGCAGCTTCAGCAACTGCTTCTGCAAGTCCACTTCTTTCTGCAAATGAACCTGAGTTTCACCAGTCATGTCCACAGAACCAATCTTATGGCGGTAATCGGCCAGGATCTTTTCGGCGGTGTCCAACTTGGCCTTAACACCGGGTAACTGTTTTTCTAGGAATTCCAAAGTCTTTTCGGCTTCGGCACTACGCTTTTCTACATTGTGGCGCACGTAGGTATTTGCAATGGCATTCAGGATTGTTGCGGAACGATCAGCATAGCGATGTTTAAGGGAAACGGCCAGAATACCGGTCTGCTTCCCCTTTTCGCTAACAGATAACTTTCGGGCTAGGCTACGAATGGCGGCCAGTGGCTTAAGTTGCTGTAGTACAAATTCCTGACCGACGGCTGCGCGAATCAGGCGCACACGCATCACCAACGTATCACCGGCATAGGGAGCGCGAACAGTTTCGCCGACTTCAGCTTCTACAAGTTTTGCCCCTTCGGGAGTAATGACGGCATAGGAATTAGCGCCCGTCACCGTGGCAGTCCAGCGGTCACGGCGGGCAATTTCTGGAATATCCAGTTCGTCGATGTCCATGCGACCTTCGCGATGGAGCAGGCGATCCATCTTGCCTACCGGAATGGCATTAAAGCGCAGATGCTCCTCTTCAACCACATAGGCAAGCACGCTACGGCTCTTAACCAGTTCGATTTCGGCGTCGGCGGGGCTAGTCATATCCAACAGGGCACCCATTTCGCCCATGGCTCGGGTAGCCTTGTTTCCGCGAATATCAATCTGCAGCATGGCGTCGCTTGTAAATTCGGGACGAATCCAGTTCATGACCAGACAGCCAATCAGTGCGCCAACAACCATAAAGGCTGCAATAAAAAACTTCTTAGACCAGAGAATACCAATGGCTTCTATCAATGTGATGGTATCCCCAGCCCTCTGGGGAAGCAGACCTGCCAAATTGATAGTCGCTTTCTGTTCGTTCGTTTCCATACAATACTCCTAGTGGTGCCAAATATAATATTTATGTAATATTTTGGAGAGGTGATACTAGTCACTAGCCAGTGATATACACAATTTGTATTTTAGAAAACAACCAAAAAACACTGCCCCCACCCCATCCTAACCCCACGGGGGCAAAATATGGAGATGTAACATGAAACTGTTTTCTCGTGCAATTGCAGAAGCAATCGGTACTTTCTGGCTGGTCTTGGGCGGCTGCGGCTCCGCAGTCCTCGCTTGCGGCGTCCCCACAACCGGCATCGGTTACGTTGGCGTTTCTCTCGCCTTCGGTCTTACCGTTCTGACCATGGCCTATGCCATTGGCCATATTTCCGGTTGCCACCTGAACCCTGCAGTTACCCTGGGCCTTGTCATGGGCGGCCGTTTCTCTGCCAAGGAAGCTCCGGCTTACATCGTCGCACAGATTTTGGGCGGTATCGTCGCAGCAGGTATCCTTCTGCTGGTGGCATGCCCCAACCTGACTAACGCAGGCATCGGTGCCTTCGCCACTAACGGCTGGTCCGATTCCCTGGTAAACGGCGTGAACGCCTTCGGTGGCAAGGCCACTGGCATGGGCACCGCATTTATCGTCGAAATGGTCCTCACAGGCATCTTCCTGTTCGTGATCATGGGCGCAACCGATAGCCGCGCTCCCGCAGGCTTCGCCCCCATCGCCATCGGCCTCTGCCTCACCCTGATCCACCTGATTTCTATCCCCGTAACCAACACCTCCGTGAACCCGGCCCGTTCCACTGCAATGGCCGTATTTGTTGGCGGTGCAGCTATCAAGCAGCTGTGGCTCTTCTGGGTAGCCCCCATTCTCGGCGGCTGCATCGGCGGTTTCGCCTACAAGATGCTGGGCAAGTCCAAGTAATCGTCAAACGTACTAGCCCGCTCTAAAGGCAAAATAACGGAACTTTTAGTTTCTAGATGGTGTGACTTCGGTCATGCCATCCTTTTTTTTATGCCCAAAGAATGTAAAGAAAACCTTATAATTGTACTTATATGGGAATCTTTAGTTAATTTGAGGCTTGGTAGTGTGTGGTTTTGGATTGATTTAGTTTCACTTCGAGGTGTTTTGTGAATAAGAAAATCGTCCGTATGTCTGCAATGGCACGTTATGCCCTGGCAGGATCTTTAATTTTGGGTACAGCTCTTGGAACAACAGCCTGTTCCGACGACAGTTCAACCGGCGCTGATGATAGCACCACCGGAGAGCTGATCAATTCCAGCGAATCTAGCGAACCTATTTACGACGAAAACGGCAATATCATTTCTAGCGCAAGCGGAGATGTTACCCCTGTCGACCCCAACAATCCTGCCCCCCTCAGCAGCGCCGGTGTCGTGGACCCGAACAATCCCTCCCCCAATTCCAACGGTTCCACGGAACCCACCCCGGTGGACCCCAATAATCCTGTACCTACCAGCAGCGCAGGCGTCATTACGGAACCTTCTTCCAGCGCCCTCAAGGAATATGACGACAACCACGCTCCCAAGGAGAGCTTCTTGCCGCCGGCAGGTTTCTATACCAGTTTGACCATCGATCCGCCTACCCCCCAAAAGGGAGGCCAGATCAAGTGTACCTTCGATGGCTCCTTCCCCACCCAGAATTCCGAAAGCATTACAGCAGCCAAGCCGATTACCGAAAACACCGTGATCCGCTGCTCTGAATTTGTAAATGGGCAAGCCGCAGATACAACAACGCAAACATATTTTATTAACGAAAATGTGACCATGCCTGTGGTCGCCCTGACGGTGAATCACCACGACATGTTCGACTCCACCGATGGCCTTTATGCTACAGGCCCCCTGACCAACAACCAGGGCGGCGGCATGTGGGATATAGGCGGTTTCGGTGCCACCGACAACAACAATCCCAAGTGCAGCGAACCCTGTAAGCAGGCCAACTTCTGGAAGGATACAGAACTCCCTGTCCATGTAGAATTCTTCGAAAACGGAAGTTCCACCAAGACCAAGAACTGGGAATTTGATGCCGGCATCTCTATTATCGGAAACTACAGCCGCTATAAGCCCAAGAAGAGCGTCGCCATCAAGATGGATAATGACAACTATGGCGACAAGACCTTAAAGTATTCCCTGTTCAAGACCCGCCCCGAAGCCAAGAAGTTCAAGGCATTCAACCTCCGCAACAACGGTAACCGCTTCTGGACAGACTACTTTGGCGACCCCATGCTGGTAAGCCTCATGGAAGGTACCGAAGTGGACTACCAGCGTAGCCGCCAGGTGGTGGTATTCTACAACGGCGAATACTTCGGCATCCACGACATGCGCGAACGCCTGAACCGCAGTTTTGCCGAAACCAACTACGGTGTCGACAGCAAGAGCATCAACGTTGTCAAGAACTGCAGCAACGGCGACGAAGGCTATCAGAATGGTTGGTGCCCCAGCGGTACCAACGGAGCCTCGGCTAATGAATTCGCACAGCTGGTAAATACGATTACCAGTGGCAACTTCGAAGGCGAAAACAACCAGCAGTACGAAGAAGTCAAGAAGAAACTGAACATAAGCAGTTTCGCCCAGTATATGATTGCCGAAATGTATATCCACAACGGCGACTGGCCCAACAACAACATCCGTTTCTGGGGTAGCCCCGCCAATGGCCAGCCCTTCAAGGCCATGATCTTCGACGTGGACCATGGTTACGGCTTTAGCCCGGGTATTACCGGCTTCGATACAGAAAGCCAAAATATGTTCCAGTGGGTTCTGGGAAGCGCAACCATGGATAACAACAATGGAGGCAACCAGGGTGGCAACCAGGGCGGCATAGGTGGTATCGGCGGCTTCGGCGGCGGTATGGGCGGCTGGGGCATGGGCTCCACCACCACACTGGGCAACATGCTAAAGAAACTCCTGGCCAACCCCGATTTCAAGCGTCTGTTCATTAACCAGTCCTGCATCTTGCTGAACAGCTACCTGACTTACGAAAAGGTCCAGGCCGCCGTACAGAATATGCTGGCCACCATTCCCAGTAGCGAACAGTCCCGCGACGAACAGCGCTGGCCCCGTAACCAGAGCAGCTTTACCTGGGCCCCCTCCGGCAGCGATTTGCTGCGATTCGCACAGAACCGCACCGAAACCACCCGCCAGGAACTAGCCAACTACTTCGGCCTTTCCGGTGAAGTTTCTGTAACCCTGTCTGCAAGCGGTAACGGCAAGATCTATGTCGATGAAATGGCCCTCCCCAGCACCACTTACCAGGGCAAATTCCTGGCAGGAAACCCGCTGAAGCTTACCGCCGTGGCCGTATCGGGAGGCGTATTCACGGGATGGTCTGACGGATCTACTGAGAATCCTCGCCTGGTTGAACCTAGCGCAGGTATGACCTTGACGGCTCAATTCAAATAAGATTTCTCTATCGGTTTAGAAGATTTCAGAAAAACGTGGTGCTTCGGCATCACGTTTTTTGCGATTTAAAGCACAGTTTAACACAAAAAAGGTTAACGTCCCTACCTTTCTTGTTAAAAAAAAATATCTTAATCAAGTGTGAATGGAGAATTTTATGATTAAGCATTTAATTTTTCCCTTTTTGTTTTTTTTGACGGCTTTGTGCTTTACGAACTGTAGTACAATTGAAATTAGTGCTGCTGACAAAAATATCGAAGATGCAAATGGTATTCACCACGATACCGTGTATACTACTGACTCCCTGAGACAATTCTACATCCTCAACGATTCCATCGACAATGTCGACACGGTAAAGTTGGATTCAATTAGGGCAGTCATTGTCACTCACAACGATACCATCTATCTAGATAGCATAACTTACCTGGTAGATTCCTCTGCCGCCAAGGAATTTGAAAAACTGGTAAGCCTGGATTCCTGCGCAAAGGAATGGGAAAACTTTAGGGTAAACATCCCCAAGGGAAAGACATACATTTGTAAAGATGGTTCCTGGTCTGTCTATGTAGACTACACCTTGAATAATGCGGCAGTTACAGGCATGGCCCAGAAGGGGCCTCTCGCCTACCAGTCTAACGTAACCATTACCGAATTAACCCTGGATTCCCTAAAAAAGACGAGTAATAGTTTCAGCGACAAGATTTCTGGTAATATGGGGGAATTCGTGATTCCCAAGGTCACCCTGCAAAATCCCATTGTAGAAGTAGAAGCCGAAGGAACATTCCTTAACGAAGTTACCGGAAAGTGGAGTTTACAGAAGGTGACGCTCCAGGCAATTTCCAAGTTGAGCCACAAGGATTCAACCATCAGCCGCGACAGTGTCAACGTGAATCTGCTGACCCACCTGGAGTACCCCCGCGTAAAAAGACTGTATATGAAGGGCTACAGCGTTGATGCCGCCAAGAAGCAAGCTCAGCAGGAAATCATGAATGCACTAGGACTGGGAACTACCGTAGAACACGCCGAAGACCTGAACTTGTATGGCGAGAAAGAAGGTGATGGCCTGCTGATGGCAGTTTCGTTACTGTTCCTGAGAGATCTTGACGATTCAACCGCTTTGGCAAATATTGAATCCTTCCGCAATGACCTGGCGATCAATGGTGTCTGGAACGATTCTGCATTGAAGAAGGATATGGCCGACTGGGCCTACAGATTTTACGTCGACGTTAAATCCGTCAATATATCCGTAAACCTAAGCAGTTGGAATATTGCGGGAATCTCTTCATATACAAATTATCTGAATCAGTTCTGGTCAAATAAGTATGGCCTGGGCCAATGCAACTCCTACAGAAAAAACATCATTCTTCACAACAAGTCTGTAGCGGCAAGTTCCACTGAACAGTACTATATCTGCAATGGCACCAACTGGCGCGAGGCAACCACCATTGAAAAAGACACTTATAAATGGAATTCCTGCAAAACCGGAGACATCAAGAAAGGTAATGTTACCGATTCAGTCTATGTTTGCGGATTAGGCAATAATTGGACATATGACTACATGCAAACCTTGTTCCAGATTTGTGATGAGTCCTCAATTGGCAAAGTTGTGGAAGACTCCACTGAAACCCTGTATATTTGTACGGAAGAAGGCTTTGTCCAATATGATGTTGATGGCGCATACGTACTTGACACTCGTGACGGCCAGATTTATAAGACGGCCAAGATTGGAACTCAAACCTGGATGGCTGAGAATTTGAATTTCGTGCCTACAGCTGAATCAGACCAAAGTTGGTGTTATGAAGGATTGGGCCCTGTTCAATCAACATCTCCTTGCTCCGAAAGAGGTCGATATTACCGCTGGAATGCCGCACTAAATAAGACAAGATCTTCTTGTGGATATGGAGTTAGTTGCACTTATTCAAACCCCATTCAGGGATCATGTCCTGTAGGTTGGCATATTCCCACATTAGAAGAATGGTATACTCTCATTAATTTTGTGATGAATGAATATTCCAATGCCGTTTTTGCATTAAACTCCACAACCACATGGACAAACTCCAGCTACGCCACCGATATTTATGGATTTAGCATTAAAGCATACGGAAGTAATCCATATGGAAATACTTCGTTCAGCAATGTGGGAACCCATGCAGAATTCTGGACTGCAGATCAGATATCCACAAGCAACAGCTATCAAATTTCATTCAAATACAATAACTACACAATAGAATCCTCGGACAAGGATGATGCCAGAAATATCCGCTGTATCAAGGATTAACCTAAAGGCGAGAAAAAGGATAAATTATGTTGAATAGAAAGATTTATACGATTTTCTTTGCTTTCAGCCTTTGGGCAGCTTTGTTCATTTACGGATGTGGCGATGACTCAACATCTAGTGCAACTGAACAAAATGGGAATGCATTTATATATGACACCGTGTATGTCAATGATTCCGTATTCAATATTGACACGTTAAAAATTCTTGATACGCTGTATCGTATCGACACGGTTTTTGTGGATTCCATCATTGGTGTCCTGGTGTTGAATCATGACACTATTTATTTAAAGGATTCCGCAGTCATTGCGGATACGGCAAAAATGAAATCCGTCCTGTCGTTCAAGGAACTCAAATACTGCTTTGATGAATGGGAAGGAAACCGCGTATACACCGTCACCAGTGGATACACCTATGTCTGTAAAGATGAACAATGGGTTCTTGACCGCACAGAACCTTATGCCCTGACAAACGGCACCATTACTGGCGTCGCCCAGAAGGGCCCCTTCATGTTCCATAGCGTAATCAATCTCACGGAACTTTACGGCGATTCCCTTTCAAAGACAACCCGTTCCTATACCGACGAAGTTTCTGGCAACAAGGGTGACTTCGTGATACCCGCCGTAACTCTTGAAAACGGCATCGTGTCCATGGAAGCATCCGGCCGATATTACAATGAAGTCACCGGCACATGGACGACAACTTATATGACATTACAGTCCCTTGTAGAAATTTCTGCAGGCGACCAGAAAAAGGTTGGACGTACCAAAGCGAACATCAATATCCTCACCCACCTGGAATATGACCGCGTATTAAAACTTTATCGGATGGGATATTCTTTAGCTGCTGCAAAAAAACAGGCACAGCAGGAAATCATGAACGCATTCGGGTTCCCCACCAAGATTACCAACGCCGAAGATCTTGACCTGTTCAGCACCGCCAACAACAACGGCGTACTGATGACAATCTCGCTGCTGTTCCTCAGGGATCTAAGCGATTCTCTTACCGCAGAAGAAATCAGTCATTTTAGGCAGGACATTGCCGAAGATGGCCTCTGGCAAGATTCTGCGCAGAAAATCGCCATGGCCGACTGGGCCTATAGTTTTGACAAGAACATTGTTCGCGCTTCGGTGTCCAGCTGGAACATTGCGGAAATCGCATATTTCGATAACAGTATGAATGACTTCTGGCAGAACGCCTATGGCATCGGAAAATGCACCTCTACCCGTAACGCCGAAGTCATGAAGAATCAGAATCCCAACAGTTCTAACAAGGACCGTTACTTCATTTGTCGCTATGGTTCCGCCTGGGATTCTGCAACCACCTACGAAAAGGATACCTATGGCTGGAAGAATGATGAAATGGGAGCCGTTAAAAAAGGTAGCGCAACAGATTCATTCTACGTTTATAATGGCACATGGAGCTATGACCCCTTGCAGACCTTGTTCCAGAAATGCGATTCAACTAAGATAGGCATGATTCTGCTGGACACTCTAAGCAATCTTTACAAGATCTGTAGAGAATCCGGTATTGATGATGCTACCGCCTTGGAATACAACACTTACCAATGGGAAGCAGGAACCCCAGGTGAAATCAAGACTGGTTCCGTCAACCCTGATTATTACTACTACTATGTAGCCGACAGCGCATGGCGAGAAGCCAAGACCGTCGAAGTAGACACCTACCAATGGGAAGACGGTGTTGATGGCGATGTGAAAATAGGATCCGTGAATACAAGAAACTGTTACATCTACAGCGTGGATTCCTGGCAAGCTACAGCAACAACCATGTGCGACACTTATGGCTGGGCCGACGGTACCGAAGGCGAATTCAAGGCAGGAAACATAAATACCACCATCATTTATGTTTGGGATAGCGATGAATCTGCATGGCGCGAAGCTAAGGATGAATTCGAAAAAAATTATGGCGCATGCACAACCAATCGTGAAGGCGAAGAAATTCCGGTTAAGGCATGCACGATGTCCTGCACAGAAAAGGAATGGAGTCGCGCAACATTTACAGACTCTAGAGACGGCCAAAAATACACCTATGTCACAATCGGCACCCAGACCTGGATGGCAGAAAACCTGAATTTCGTGCCTACAGTAGAATCAGGACAAAGCTGGTGCTATGCAGGATCCAGTCCAGTCCAATCAACTTCTCCCTGCTCTGAAAGAGGCAGATATTATCGCTGGAATGCAGCACTGAATAAGACAAGATCTTCTTGTGGATACGGAGCCAGTTGTTCTTATTCGACCCCCATTCAGGGATCATGTCCTGCAGGTTGGCACATTCCCACTAGAGCCGAATGGAATACCTTAATTTCATTCGTGCAAACAGAATACTCCAACGCCGTATATGCTCTCAGAGCCACTACCACATGGACAACCTCTGATAATGCCACAAACGATTACGGATTTGATCTTAAGGCTTACGGAAGCAACCCATATAGCAATGGTTCGTTCAGCAATGTTGGATCTCGCGCAGATTACTGGACTGCAGACCAGTATTCCTCGAACAACGGCTATTACATTTATTTCAGTTCAAGCAGTAGCACAACAGAATACGCCGACAAGGATGATGCCAGAAATATCCGCTGCGTAAAGGACTAAACAAATCACAGGCTTAAATAACAACAAAGAATCTATTTACTATATTTCTCTGCGTATATTTTTTAACCCGTCTGTCGAAAAAGGCAGACTTCTAACCAAAGGAAGAAACAATGGCTGACAATCTGTCCGTCCTCGGCAAGGCTCGCAAGGCCTACCAGCCGAAACTCCCCGTCGCTCTCCGTAAGGGCGCCCTCAATGTCGCACTCAACAAGGGTAAGGCAACTGAATCTGTCTCTGATCAGAAGAAGATCAAGGCTCTGTTCCCCAACACCTACGGTGCTCCCTACATTCAGCTGAAGGCTGGCAAGGCTGCTGGCGAAGCTAAGGCTTTGAACGTTGGCGTTGTTCTTTCTGGCGGTCAGGCACCTGGTGGCCACAACGTTATCGCAGGTCTCTTCGACGGTATCAAGTCCATCAACAAGTCCTCCAAGCTTCTCGGCTTCCTCGGCGGTCCGTCTGGCCTCGAAAACGGCAAGTTCATCGTGATCAACGAAAAGATCATGGACTCCTACCGCAACACTGGTGGATTCGACATCATCCAGTCCGGCCGTACCAAGCTGGAAACTGAAGAACAGTTCAAGAAGTGCATGGCTGTTGCCAAGGCTCAGAAGCTGGACGCCATCGTCATCATCGGCGGTGACGACTCCAACACCAACGCTGCTGTTCTCGGTGAATACTTCCAGGCTAACGGCGCTTCCTGCGTTGTTTGCGGCTGCCCCAAGACTATCGACGGCGACCTCAAGAACGAATACATCGAAACCTCCTTCGGTTTCGACACCGCTGTGAAGACCTACTCTGAACTCATCGGCAACATCATGCGCGATGCTAACTCCGCTCAGAAGTACTGGCACTTCATCAAGCTCATGGGCCGCTCCGCTTCTCACATTGCTCTCGAAGCTGCTCTCCAGACCCACCCGAACGTCTGCTTGATTTCCGAAGAAGTCAAGGCTAAGAAGATGAAGCTGAAGCAGGTCATCAAGTATGTTGCAGACATCGTTGCTGCACGTGCTGCTGACGGCAAGAACTTCGGTGTTGCCCTCATTCCGGAAGGCCTCCTGGAATTCATCCCCGATGTTGGCGTTCTGATTTCTGAACTTTCCGAAGCCCTCGCTCACCACGAAAAGGAAGTTGAAGGCCTCGACACCGCTGCTAAGGTTGAAAAGCTCTGCCAGTGGGTTTCCAAGGCTTCTGCTGAAGTCCTCGTTTCTCTGCCTTCCTTCGTTCAGGCTCAGCTCATGCTGGACCGCGACTCTCATGGCAACGTTCAGGTTTCCCTCATCGAAACCGAAAAGCTCATCATCGACATGGTGAAGAGCGAACTCAAGAGCCGCAAGAACTTCAAGGGCAAGTTCTCCGCTCTCAACCACTTCTTCGGTTACGAAGGCCGTTGCGCAGCTCCGTCCAACTTCGACGCTGACTACTGCTACAGCCTGGGCTACACCGCTTCCGTTCTCGCTTTCAACAAGATGAACGGCTACATGAGCTCTGTTCGCGACCTGACCAAGGGTATCGAAAAGTGGACCGCTGGTGGCATTCCTATCACCATGATGATGAACATGGAACGCCGTCACGGTGCAGACAAGCCGGTTATCCAGAAGGCTCTCGTCGTTCTCGACGGTGCTCCGTTCAAGTTCTTTGCTGCTAACCGCGAAGAATGGGCCAAGACTGAATCCTACACCTATCCGGGTCCGATCCAGTACTGGGGTCCCAGCGAAGTTTGCGACGTTACCAACTTCACCATCAAGCTGGAACGCGGCGCCATGAAGGTTGCTGCTGCTAAGAAGGCTCCGGCCAAGAAGAAGTAAGTAAGGCGAGCGTCGCCGGTTATCGCCGATCGTCGCCGGTCATCGCCGATTAAGTTCGTCGAGACAGCACTGACTTAAAGAGAGGTTCCCTCGCAATTGCGCGGGAGCCTTTCTTTTTTACCCTAAACACCTTTCTTTTGAAAAAAGGCAGTGGATATCACTGAATATCAAAGCAAAACACCGCCTTTTTATTAGTTTACACACAAAATCAAGCGTATATTGTCCCAAAATCTTGTCAACTACTCCTTAAGGGCAGCACTTTTAGGGAAAAAAGGCATTCTCTGGTCATTATTTTTCAATTTACAATGCCGAAAGGCAGTGGAATTCCTTTTTTTTGCAGAAATCCACTGCCTTTTTTTTAATATTTCCCAAAACACGAGGTAACTTATGGCATGCGATAACTGCAAAATCCGCGCACAGTACGACAAGAATCCCAAGTCCCTGATTGGACGATTCTGGCATTTTCACACCAAGTTCTGCCCAGGATTCAAGAAGTATTTCAATAGCCTCAGCGCAGAACAGCAAGAAGAAATGCGCAAACGTTACGATTTGAAATTCTAAATTTCAAACACGATGAATTCAGCTACAGAACAGAAACAGTATAAAAAAGCCTCGCGCGAAATTTACGCCGACTTGCTGCGCATACTAGCCGCATTCGTCGTTGTATTCCAGCACACGGTCACATCTGTTTGGTACACGGTTCCGGTTGACTCCAGTGACTTTGCCGCATTAAACTTTTTGAATAGTTTGAGCAGGTTCGGCGTGGGTGTATTCATCATGGTTAGCGGTGCTTTTATGCTTTCACCCAAGTACCCTCACCCACCTCGCAAAATTTTCACCCATAATCTCCCCCGTACTTTAGTACCGCTCCTGTTTTGGGTGATTGTGTACGGAATCATCGAGCAAGTTATTGCCGGCGGTGACGTTCTGGATTTGCTGTCGGCGCCCCTATTGCTGTTTACCAAGCCCGCTTCACATTTGTGGTTCCTTTATACCATTGCGGGCCTGTACGTTCTGACGCCGCCTCTGCGGGTGTTTACGGAACACGCCTCACGAAAGATGGTCCTGTATGTAATCGCCATCTTCTTCGCCTTTGGTTTGCTACTCCCGACTGCGGATCACCTCCTTGTAAAATTCGCCCACTTCAGGATGTACAAGAACTTGAGTATCCAGGGCGTAACCTCTTTCGCCGGTTTCTATCTCACGGGTTTCTACCTCGCCCACTTCGGGATTTCAGCCACCGCCCGCAAATGGCTGTACGGCGCCGCACTGGCTTCATGGATCATCGCCTTCGTGGCGGCCACCTACATTAGCGAGATGCGCAATACGCCCAACGAATATTTCTTCGGGAATTTCAGGCCCATGACCTTCCTAATGGACGCAGCCATATTCGCCGCCGTCCGCGCAAAGTTCAGCCGCAAGCTCGACAAAACCCAACACGACAATGCACCCCAACACTGCGACAATGCCCAACACGGCAATGAGCCCGAACACGGCAGCCGTATCGCAAGCTGCCTCCGCTGGGTTGCCGCACTCACCCCTTGCATGATGGGCGTGTACTTGATCCACCCGCTGTTTATCAAAACGTTCTACGGCCTCAAATTGACGGTGCTGGAGCCCCACCCCATCATTACGGCACCTCTGGCCGCCATAGGCTTCTTCGGAATTTCGCTGGGGGCCGTTTACCTGCTCCGCAAGGTACCGGGAATCAGGAAGGTGCTGTAAACAAGAAAGCCCCGGACGAATCCGGGGCAAATTCTAGTCGTTGCCGAGCACCCTCGGCGAAACATTCACTTAGCCGTTCTGCTGTTCGCTGGTGCTAAGCAGGTATGCGTTAATGAAAGGCTTGATCTTGCCATCCAGAACGCCGGCGGTGTCAGAGGTTTCTACGCCAGTGCGCAGGTCCTTTACCAGCTGGTAAGGCTGCAGAACATAGCTGCGGATCTGGCTACCCCATTCCACCTTCTTCTTTTCAGCCATGCGAGCATCGCGCTTGGCTTCTTCTTCGAGGCGGTAATGTTCGGCCACCATGGTCTTCAGCATCTTGTAACAGGTTTCGCGGTTCTGGATCTGAGAACGTTCCGTCTGGCAGCTAGCCATAATGCCTGTGGGCAAATGGGTCATACGGACTGCGGAGTCCGTCTTGTTGATGTACTGACCACCGGCACCGCTACTGCGGTAGGTATCCACGCGCACATCAGCCATATCCAGGTCGAATTCCACGTCTTCGTGTTCGGGGTACAGGTACACTGCGGTAAAGCTGGTGTGGCGACGGGCATTGGCATCGAAGGGGCTAATGCGAACCAGGCGATGCACGCCGATTTCGGAACGGAGCAAGCCGTAGGCGTTTTCGCAGGTCACTTCGATAGTTGCGCTCTTAAGGCCGGCATCTTCCGCTTCCTGGAAGTCTACCACCTTGAAGTCCATGCGTTCACGTTCAAAGAAGTGGGTATACATGCGGAACAGCATCAAGGCCCAATCCTGGGATTCGGTACCACCGGCACCCGGGTGGATAGACAGCAAGCAGGCGCAAGCGTCGTCAGGGCCATTCAGCATCTTCTTGAATTCCATCTCTTCGATCTTGGCCTTAAGGTCAGCGATATCCGTTTCGATGGACTTGGTCAAATCTTCGGACTCTTCGTCCTTGCTCATTTCATAAAGTTCGGCCAGATCATTGCAAATGGAAGAAACTTCAGTCCACTTGTTCAGAAGATCGCGAAGGTTGCCGATCTTCTTCATCATGCTCTGAGCCTTTTCCTGGTCATTCCACAGGTTCGGGTCGTTGGAGTCCTTTTCCAACACGTAAAGTTCTTCGGTCTTTGCCTCTAAGTCAAAGATACCCCCAGAGCTTATCGATACGCGCACGCAAATCAATCAGCCCGGTATGTGTAGTCTGGAAAGCCATTCAAAATCTCCATTCAAGGTTCGAGGCCACAGGTTTGAGGCCCGGAGTAAAACTTCTATTAAAAAAAGCAACGGCTTGAATCCACCGCTGCCTTTTTCAATTATTTAAGCGGACTAAACCGTAAGCGGATTAGTTATTGCCGCCGATTGCCTGAGGCGGAGTGTACTTGGCATCAAGGTACTGAACCTTGTAAGTCTTGCCAAGGCCATCCAGGTAAGCCTTCAGCTGAGCCTGGCGATCCTGTTCAGCCTGCACGCGCAGGATGTAGTCAATCTGGTGCTTGTAGCTATCATACTTACCGTCATTACGTTCGGTAAGCATAAAGATTGCAACGCCGTCCTTGTCGGTGTAGACTTCGGTAATTTCGCCCACCTTGATCTTGGCAATGGCCTTGCCCAGAGCGTCGTTACCCTTAACGAACTTGGGAACCACACCGCCGGTCTTCTTGGCAGTCTGGTCGTCGCTGTACATGGCAGCCAGCTGTGCGAAGGTAGCCTTCTTGGAGCGAACCTGTGCTGCAAGACCCTTCAGCATATCCTTGGCGTCAGCCACTTCCTGAGCAGACTTGCCTTTGGTGCTGATCACGATACGGGCACCGCTAACAGAGTCGTTAATGGCAACCTTAGACTTGTTCAGTTCCCAGAAAGCTTCACGCTGCTTTTCGGTAGGATCCTTAGGATACGGAACCTTCTTTTCGAGAATAGCTTCGCTCTTCAGCTGATCTTCGATCTTTTCCTTGAACTGAGCCATGGTGGTGTTGGACTTCTTCAGTTCCTTCTGGAAAGCGTCTTCGCTGGGGAACTGAGCCTTGAAAAGCTTGGTCAGGCTGTCGACCTTGGCCGCCGGAACCTTAATGCCCTGCTTCTTGCATTCCAGCTTGATAAGTTCCTGGCCAACCAGGTTGTCGATGACTGCGTAACGGAGCTGTGTCATCGTCTGGTCGTCAATCTTCTTGCCGCGGAACTGCTGTTCGCCGAGCATCTTGGCAAGGCTATCGATCTTGCCTGCAGAAATACCAGTCTTTTCGACACGAATCACATCCAGGCTCTTGGAATTCATCAACTGTGCAGAAGCGATGCTAGCAGTCAAAAGCAGAGCGGCAGCACCACGAGAAATCAATTTAAGGGACATTATATCATCCTTGTTAAAAATTTTCCGACAATAAAGATAGCAAAAAAGAAGATGGGAAAGTCGCAAGACAAGGGCGTTGAACTTGTTTTCATTATTTTTCGTTAATAAGGGATGTAATTTTTTATTTTTCGCAGACAAGGAACGCAAACCTATAAGGAGAACATCGTGGAGCTGCAGCACAAGGATAGCACCCAAAGCAAGGGAACCTGCACATGTTCCTGGTGCAAGGGTTCAGGAAAGCGTGGTCGTAGAACGTGCCCGGATTGCAATGGTTTAGGAACCCTTTACCTGGTGGACTGCCCCGACTGCCTTGGAACCGGAGTTTCAAGAGACAGAGGCGTCTGCAAAACCTGCAAGGGCAAGAAAGCCGTCTCCAGCGTAGAAGCCGATAGAATCCATACAGCACGAGAAAAATACGACGGCTACTTGCAAAATCCCGCAGGCGTGTTCTTCAAATCCATCGCCTGCTATATCGCGATCGCCTTTACCGCCAGATCGGTATGGGACCAGATGTGCGTCACTCTAGAGTTCCTTTTTGATGCGGAGATGATATTCCCCTCCGGATTCATATTGCTCTTGGCACTAAGCATTCTCTTCAAACAATGGAATAACCTTATCAAGGGCTCCACCAACGATGCCGACGGTTCAAAACCGCGCACCATAGGAACAGTCCTTTTTATCGTGGGAATCCTGACCGCCATCATTGCAGGCCCCGTTACGTCAGACGGATTCGGCTGGATGGAAAGCAAGGCCAAAAACACTCTTAACGACAAAATCCTTAAGTCTAGTTCAGTCCAATGCCTAGAGGTAGAATTATCCAGAAAGGTCGACTACACCTACTTCGGCAAGGCCAAAATGAGTAACGGAGAATCAAAGGATATTGTCGCCCGATTCGTGAAGACAGGACGTTCCCACACCAGGCACAGTCATCTAAAATTCAAAGTAACGGTCGACCTTCTGTAAAGAATCAAACAAACAACATAACAAAGCAAGCCTGTCAGAAAAGACAGGCTTGTTTTGTTTGATAAAAAAGTCAAATTTTGAACGATCTAAAATGTTTTTTCACGTGTCTTAGGCAATTCAAGTTTTTTGCGCATGGCCAAAAGACGAAGGCTAAAGGTAAAAGCCGTAGTGATTAAAATTCGCGGAGTACTGCCCAGGTTGGCAAACTCTAACACATAAAACAATATACCGCCAATCAGGGCCGCCGTTGCATAAAAGTCGCTTTTTAGCACCTGGGGGATTTCGCTGACCAGCAAATCGCGAATCAACCCACCACCAGCCGCAGTAATGGCGGCAAACAAAATAACAGAGTAAGGTCCAGCCGCCATAGCGCTAGCCTTTGCTGCACCAACCGCAGTAAAGAAGCCTAGCCCCAAGGCATCGGCCACAAGAATAAAAACTCGGATTTTCCGAATCTTCTTGCGCATGAGCAAGTAGAAAAAAGCTCCCACGATGCAAATAGGAAAATAAATCGGATTGGTCAGAGCCGCTGGCGGAGTAGCCCCCAGCATCACATCGCGCAGGATACCTCCCCCAACTCCCGTAACCGTGGCGAGAACAATAAGGCCAAGCCAGTCCAGCCTGTAACGAACAGCCTTTTCAGCCCCCGAAATCGCGAAGGCGAAAGTACCCAGAATATCAAGAACCATGAGAAGCATAAGCGAACGCAAATATAGAAATAAACTATCTTGAGTTCGTTGGGAAAAGGAGTCGCAATCAGCCATGATCAACCAGGTAAATCTGAAAGACGAAAAGTATTTGCAGGAGTACGAAGCACAAATTAACAAGCTTCCTCTTGAGGAACTTTACGAAATCCTGGACATGATCCAGAAAGATCCTTCCCCGGAACGAATCAACATTGTAGAAGCACGCATCCGTTACCTCGAAGAACATCCTAGCGAAGAACCTGAGGGTCTGTTCCCCGACTTGGAAGAAGATGCAGAAGATTCCATAAAAACTTCAGACTGCATCACTTGCCCTAAATGCCTCGGTCAAAAAAAAAAGAGACTTGAATGGCTGGCAAATGCAAGAAATGCGATGGAAAAGGGTTCATCCAAATAGCAATCTGCCCCGACTGTCTTGGGGAAGGCAGAGCATCCGACCAAACCATCTGTAAAACCTGCAAAGGCAAAAAGATCATTCGCGCAAACGAAGCGAAGCAGATTAAATGGTATCAAAGAATATGCTCTGAATTTGTCGCCAAGCCCGAGATTCTAGTTCTTTCCAGCCTGGCTACCATTGGAGCCTTGGCGTTCTGCGCCAGAATCCTAAGCGGGTTGTATTTTTTAGACCGGCATTTTTTGGAAACTACAGAAGGGCATTGCATCATTGCAATTCTAGTAATCGCCCTCATCTGTTTTGGAATTATAGCAGAAATACTGCTTCTTGGATCAAAGCAACTGCCCGAAAGAAATCACATCAGAAACATCTACATTCTTCTCATCATTGCCGCATTGGGAGCAATGGTCATTGCGGGCCCTATCACGGGAAGCACCTGCGTCCTGGAATACAAGGCAAAGGAATACCTGTGCAACAAGATGGAATGTACACGAGTTACAATCCATAAAGCACTATCTGTTTCCGACAGGGAACAAGAACTTCTCAAGGACCGCCTGAATTTGCACACGCCATCCTTCTACAAAGGTACCGCCTATTTCAAGAATGGCGATTCAACGGAAGTCTCTGTAATATACGACCGGACATCCCTCACCAAGCATTCACGAACAGGTCGCTCTATTCCATATTACACAATTACATATCGAATCTACGCCATTCCGGGTAAGTAGGATTGATTAAGTAATCAGCAAAATCGAATACTTTCAAATTTTACTTAAGACAGTTCCTTTTGAATCTTAAGGACCTCATCAAGAGGAAAATCGTTATCTTCGGCGATTTCCTCAACTGTAAGCTTACCACGTTTCAGAGCCTTGATTACAGCGGAATGCTTAGCTTCGGCAAGACCTTCGGCACGGATTACATCGGCTACAGACACAAAGCCGTTACGCTTGCGTTCTGCCATGATTTCTGGACGGTCCATGATAGCCTCCCTGTATTCCGAAGATGATTCCTCGCCTAAGTATAGCAAAACTTCTTGGATAAAGTTTGCGTCGATTTTATTTTTCGGGTTCGTAAAATATGCCACGGCCTTGTCCATGAGGGGCTTGTACTTTTCGGCATTGAACACATACTTCATGGCAACAAGTGTAAGCGCCACGTAAGGGTTCAGCTTGCTGAAGTCGATATCCCCCACTTCCTTGCCCACGTTGATCATCTCGATTTTGAAGGGATAGCCGATGTCGTGGAAATACTCCGGGTATTTTGCGTAAAGTTTTGCTTTGAGCGGGTTCCACTTGATTTCACCGTTATAGACGATTACAGCCACCATTGGGCAGTCGGGGCGACTGAGGCGGAACAGTTCGTAAAAGTAGTGTTCCAGCTGGGAAACCACTTCGTTATCTGGATACGACTTGTGCTCCAAAACTAGGCCAACAAAAAGTTTGGCCTTGTTGTTGGAATTCTTGATTTTGAGGGTAAAGGCAAGGTCTGCGGAGCCTTTGAGGCCATGGCGGTTGGTTTCGGTGCGTTCGGCACGCATGGTCTTGAGGTCTACCACCTGCAAAAATCGGGCTAAACTTTTGTTCTTCTTTGCGGCAAGCTTAAGCAGCGAGGCTGCGCGTTTCGGTTCCTTGAAGGCTGTCTTGAAGATGCCATCGTGGTCTTTTGTATTCATAGATTTTCCTTTCCTTGCAAACAAGCGGAAACTGCAAGGCATATTGAGTTAAGTGTGCGCGATGGATTCGCACGGAATGTAATTTAGGAAAAGTCAAATGACAAAAGATGACATTTAAAGAAAATTGAAAAAAAAAGGCTATGTTCTTTCAAAGTGCAGATGTAATATAACTATCTAAAAAAACACACCCTATTAGAAACTGAGATTTACCTACCTAAAAACTGTATCTTAGATACTTGGTCTAACCTAATTTTTGTTGGGTTAGACCATTTTTTAGTATTTTTTCAGCAAATTCAACATAAAATGGCAGTCCTACACATTAGTAGAACATAGCCTATTTTTTTGTTAAACTTTTTGATAAATAATTAGTAAAGGATTAATAATCCTTTACGCAACGAATATAAGCATGGTTTTGTTTTCCGAGAACATGTTGTTCACCGTAATACACATATTTTTCACCAACATTTATATAAAATACGGCATCAAATTCACGCTCTGTGGGGAAAAAAAAGCTTGCGTGCCCCCAATTCAGTTCATACGCTCTCATTTTGAAAAGAACCGACAAACCAAGCAAATTAGCGCCAGCCATATCCAGCGGAGCCCAGTTCACTTTCGAGGCAAGACTAAGCCCCCCTCTAGACGTAAAATTTTTCCACTCATAACCGTTCATAATATGCCAACCTTCTGGGCAAATTCCCTGATGTATGCGGGTATCGCCACCAACGGGATCTTTCCAAAGAACGGAATCATATTTGGCAGGCAACCCCATTGCCTCGCTCCAGGCATATTGACCACCCCAGCCATTATTACAAAACCATTCATCATTTAAATCACAGTATTTTTCCACCTTGTTGTCATCGCGTACAAGGACACTAGTATCTATCATCACCCCGTAATTCAAATTTTGTGCAAAGGCCTCAATCACAACACCGTCAACAATATTGCCATCATCATCATGCTTATGAAGAATTAAAGTTTTATACTTTTGATGATCACGAGGGTCTTCAAACTCTCCATATTCTGTATACTTTGTATCAAAAAGGCTATCCATATTGGGGTAGACCTTGGGTAAATCAACATAGACAATTGTATCTACAACCCAGTCGTTATTTTCACAACGATAATATTTATTCCCCAATCCTTTACAACCGTATCCCGATCACCTTCGTTACAAAAAAGATACTCAGAAGAACTCGACTCAACCACCGACGAACTACTATTCTTGCCACTTACAGAGCTAAAGTTCATTTGTTCACTACTTGAATCAGACTTAACAGACGAAGACGAGACCAGACCACCACCAGAGGATGTTTCTTTGTCCGTAACAGAACTAGAGGAGATTGCGTGTTCACCATCGCTACTGCTTGAAATTTCCGCCACAGGTTCCGGTCCGGCACCGCTGGAACTGTCGTCACAGGCTGTAAAAAAACAAAGCGCGGCAAATAAAGCACCGACAAAGATCCTTCGACTCCACTCCGTTCCGCTCAGGATGACACTAGAGGAAGAACTGCCGGGATCCTCGGTCGGAGACGAAGTTGTCAAGATTGAAGAAGACGACACTTCAGCGGGATTTTCATCCCCAGACGAACCATTCGCAGAAGTACTGTCATCGCAGGCCACAAGGCCCAAAGCAAACGCACAAGTTCCAAGAGCAAGGAATTTCTTTTTCATGAGAGACCTCTAACCCACAATTTCAAAAATATTCTACGGACAAATCTACAAACTCCAAATAAAAAAGAAGCCCGCCTTTGCAGACGAGCCTCTTTAAATCTTTCCAGATTTTTTATCCGAATTATAATTTGAATCAGAACCAAGTGAGACAAGGCGCGAGCCCCCGTAGCGTACAAGTCGTACGTGAGGGGGCGAGCAACGCCGTATCACGCAGCGTTATGGTTCAAATTATCCCAGGGTGACTTCGACCTTGTGTACGCCAGAAGTGAACACCGGTGCGATGTTGGAATCAACTTCCTTACCGTCGACGACCATCTTGGCAACGCCCTTGCAGACGTGCTTCGGGTTCTTCACGGACACTTCGTAGGTAGCGCCACGGAACTTACGGGTCACCTTGAATTCGCCCCATGCGGACGGAATGCAAGGATCAACGATCAAGCCCTTGAAGCTAGCGCGAACACCGATGATGAACTGGGTAGCAGCCTGGTAGGTCCAAGAAGAGGTACCGGAGAGCCATGCGTTACGGCCCATACCGAACTGCTTGTGTTCGTCACCGAGGATGTTCTGCGGATAGCAGTACGGTTCGGATTCGAATTCGTCAAGCTTGACGTTCTTTGCAGCGGGGTTAATCTGGTTGTAGTACTGGAATGCCTTGTCGCCACGGCCCAGGATGGTTTCAGCGATCATCACCCACGGATTGGTGTGGAGGAAGATACCGCCGTTTTCCTTTGCTCCGGGAGGATAGGTGGAGATGCCACCAACGGTCGGATCGAAGCCGCGGTAACCCGGAGTAGAGCTCTTAACGCCGTTAGCGGTGTTCAGGAGCTTGTTCAAGCTGTCCATGCCCTGCACTGCACGTTCGCCATAAGCGATACCGGACATCACAGACCAAGACTGGCTGTTACAATAGATCTTACCATACTTGGCCTTGTTGGTACCGTATGCGGTGCCGTCCTTGCCAAACCAGCGGATCCACCACTTGCCGTCCCAAGCGCAGTCGTTGAATGCCTTCTTGACATCTTCGTACCAGCCCTTGTACATTTCGACAGATTCCTTGTCGCCGAGAGTTTCGCAGATGTCCATCATTTCGAGAAGGGCCTTTGCGTACAGACCGGTGTTGAAGGAGGATTCTGCACCCAGCGGCAGGTTCATGCAGTCGTTCCAGTCAGCGAAGCCGAGGAGCGGAAGACCGTGCTTACCGAGGTGAGTGCGGCTGAAGTTGACAGAACGCTTGAGGTGTTCGAGCACGGTGCCCTTTTCACGCTGAGCGCGCTTCTTGCCAGCTTCGTAGAACGGAATTTCTTCCTTGAGGAGTTCCAGCTTGCCAGTTTCCTTGAGGTAGTTGGCAACGGTGAGAACGATCCACAGGTGGTCGTCACCATACCAGTCAGCGTAAGCCGGGTTGCCGTTTTCATCGAGCACGCCCTTCTTTTCGCGGGAGTCACCGGCGTTAGCTTCGTTGCCGTTGTCTTCTTCAAGAGCAAGCGGAGCGTACTGGTGCATAGCGTTACCTTCCGGACGCTGTACGGAGAGCAGGTTCTTAGCGAGAACCAGAGCTTCTTCCGGCATGTGGCTCATAACGCCCATGAGGTCCTGGCTGGAGTCACGGTAACCGATACCGCGGCTGGTGCCGTAGCCTAGCTGGTACAGGGACAGGTAGCGAGACCAGTTCTTGGTGGTGTGGCACTGACGAGGATTGTGCACGTTCACCATGGAGTTGAAAGCTGCATCCGGGGTTTCCACCTGGATGGTAGAGAGGTACTTGACCCAGAACTGAGCCAGATCTTCGAAAGCCTTGTCGACGTTCTTGAGGTCGCGGTACTTCTTGATAGCCTTAGCAGCAACCTTGAGAGACTGTTCCTGACCGAGCTGAGTGCAGGTACGGAAAGTCTTCTTGGCAGCGATCTTGCCAGCGTGGATCATGAGAGCTGCGATATTGTCGCCGCGGTCGCATTCGCTGTTAGAAAGTTCCTTGTTCTGGAGAGAGAGCGGATTTGCCCAGGAACCCATTTCGTTGGAGCCCAGGAACACGCGACGGTCGCCGTCGAAGCTCTTGATCGGGCAGTCAGCGGTAACGTAGTTCACGGCGAAATCACGCTTCATGTAAGCGTACTGTTCGAGAACGACGTGGCCAGACTTTTCGGGATGAGCCTTGAGAGTCATGGTCTGGGGAACCCAGTCAGCGTTGGTGAGCTGCTTTTCAGCTTCGAAGTGGCTGAATTCGTAAACGGGGATGATATCCACTTCCTTAGCGGCACCACCGAGGTTGGTCACCTGGATGTCCTGGAGGAGAGTGTTAGAGCCAGTCGGCACGAAGATGGTCACCTGAACGGCGAGACCGAAAGCTTCGGCATTCCAACGCATGTAGGACAGACCAACGTGGCATTCCCACTTGTCCATCTTGGTGAGGGTCGGAACTACGAACGGAGAGAAAATCTTGTAGCCCTTGCCATCCTTGACGCGGATGTACACAGTGCTTGCCTTGAAGTCAGAGCAGGGCATCTGTGCAATGTACTTGGTAATACGGTTCAGAGCCGGGTCGCCCTTGCAAACCAGGGTACCACCGGTAGTATCAACGATACCGCCGAAGTTCAGAGTACCAACATAGTTGCACCACTTGATCGGGGTTGCCGGGTTGGTGAGAACGTATTCTTTCTTAGCGTCATCGAAGTAGCCGTACTTAGCAGCGGCCTTAGCGGTCACCTTCTTTGCAACGGGCTTCTTTGTCTTTGTTGTAGCCATTTTATCTCCGTTAGAGGGGTTAGTAAAAATTTTGTTAAAAATTTAGAAATAAAAAAAAGAGGCATGAGCTTTTTAAGCCCAGGCCCCCCTTAAAAAACATTATTTTTCAGTGCTTTCTGCAGAAACTTCACCATCTTCCATGTTGAAAGGACGGCTGCCGAAGTTGATGTAGAAATAACCATCCAACTTCTTGCTGCGCAGCGGGTCACGCAGGATGCCGATAGCGGCACGCACATACTTCAGTTCAACAAGAATGTGGTCACGGCTCATGCAGTTCAAGAACGGTCCTTCGGGATACAAGGTAGGACGCGGTTCGTTGGCGATCATCTTTTCGAGAGCCTCGATTTCCTGGACCAGTCGACGTTCGTGAGCTTCCAGAGTGCGAATAACTTCCTTGTTTTCGGCACCGAACAGGAATGCAAAACCCAAGGTACGGGGATCATCATTGAAGCCGGTCAAGTGCTTCAGCACTTCCTTTCTCAGAACGTCCCTACCCTTATCGGTAATGTTGAACACCACACGTTCCGGACGGTTACCGTCGCGTTCGGTGCGGCCCTTGATGCATTCATTCTTTTCGAGAGTCGTAAGGCGGTTGTAGACCGTCGAGGTGCTCAAGTTAGCCCATCTATCAAGTTCACGTTCACGCACTTCGGTAATGATATCATAGCCGCTGCGTTCATGCTCAAGGATAAGTCCCAAAAGCACCAAGTCATAACGATTCATAGCCCAATTCCTTCTTAAAGTACCCTTACAAAGTACCACTTGCAAAACTATTCCAAGTTGTAATATAGGCTTTTTTTTAAAGAGCGAACAAGATAGTGTAATTTTTTTCGCACTTTTTTCTAATAATCTGCATTTTTCGGTGCGATTAAACAAAAAAAATGGGGCTTACCGCCCCAATAGAACCGCTAACCTTTTTTAGGCATTTTAGCCTTGGCCACCAGCATAAAGACCATGGTCAAAAATCCACCGGTCACCAGCATGGCCGAAGCACTCACGGCAATATCGCCCAAGCCAACAATCGGCGAAGCGATACCGCCCATCAGGAAGCCGGCTGCCCCCATGGCGGCGGAAGCGGTGCCAGCATTCTTGCGTTCGGCGTTCAAGGCCAGGGCGCTGGCGGGCGGCTGCATCAAACCGAACATGAAGGTCGTGACCATGAAGCTCAACTGCAACAGAGGCAGCGGCGCATGGGTCAAGAGGCAGGCGGCAACGGCAAGGCTTGCAAAGAACACACCGAAGCCCGCAATCTTGATGGCAGTGCGATCACTGCGGATCTTGCCGGAAGAGGCGCAGCCCACCGCCGTACAGAAGGCGATCAAGGCAAAGCAGAAACTAAAGCCCATGGGAGAAAGGCCATACAGTTTCTGGAAAATGAAGGGCGACGAAGCGATGTAGCCAAACAGCACGATCATGGAAGCGGAACAAACCGCAAAATAGCGGACGAACTCCCTGTTGCGGAAGACGTCTACATACAAGGTAAAGCTAGAAAGTAACGGCTTCTGACTGCGACGGCGAGGCGCAAGACTTTCCTGGAACTTCCCTGCCATAAACAGCAAGATGAAACCGTAAACGAGAAGCACCGCAAAAGTTCCCTTCCAGCTCATAAAGTTCAGCAGGAAGCCGCCCAGCACAGGTGCTGCAATAGGAGCCACCCCATTCACGGCGCTGACCATGGCCAAAAACTTTGTCAGCACCGGGCCGCGGTAACTATCGGCAGAAACAGAACGGGCGATCACGATGCCGCCAGATGCCGCAAGACCTTGAATCAAGCGGCAGATATTAAAGGTGGCAATGTCCGGGCTCACGATACAGGCCATGGTACCGAAAACGAACAGCACAAGGCAAATCAGGAGCAGTCGCTTGCGACCATACTTATCGCTAAGAGGACCAATGAACAGCTGACCGATGGAGAGCCCCAGCATACTCATGGTAAGACTCAACTGCGAAGCAGAAGGCGTCGCCTTAAAGTAGTCAGCCAGGTTCGGCAAAGCCGGCAAGTAGAGGTCTGTAACGAAGGGCCCGAAGGCAGAAAGCATTCCCAGAAGGAACATCAAGAACGTGAATTTTGATTTGGAACTCACGAATTTATCCTTATAAAATCAACAGGAGCCTTACACCAAACAGCGGTTTCTCGTTGATTTCGCGTGCCAACGATAGAAATTTTCAGAAATTCGTTCAAGGGAGTTTGCTGGCGATTCAAATGCGCGAAATCTCGCAGATTGTGCGAAACCACGCAAACTGGCGGTCTAAATGTTCAAAAAGCACTTCTTGACCGCCAAATTTTCAGTGTTTCTACCGCAGGGTGGCTGTCAAAACCACCTAAAACGACATTTTGACAGCCATTTTACCGCACAACACACGTCTTTGAGCACCATGCCACCCCAAAACTAGCGTGAACACATAAAAAATGGCGGTCTAAACGCCTAAATAACGTCTTTAGACAGCCATATTTCCACAAAATACCAGTAAATGCCCCCAAAAGTGGCGGTCAAATCCGAATAAAACCGATTTTCGACAGCCACTTCCACCTATTTTGACAGCATCTTTCGCCAAAAACACATCTTTACGCCTTACAGCTGAAACGTCCGCACAACGCCTCACAGCAGGAACTGCTGCACCAACAATTCAATGGTTTTCGAATTCACCGGGCGTACATCATTCTCCATGGTGTAAATCAAGTTGACTCCATGGATATAACCATCCATTGCATAGCTATCTAGCTTCCTAAAAGTTTTCACCTGGTAGTCCTCATCATTCATCCGCCCGAAGTGTTCCCAAATAAATTCTTCCCGAGTGCGGACGTTCAAGCATGTGAAATCCGGATAGACGACTCGCCCGCTTGATAGCCTCAACGGATATTCATAGCGGTACGGCACCCCCATCTGATTCAACATATTCGCGATGATGACTTCAGACTTTGAGCGGACTCGCTCCCCTTTGACGGTGGTCAGCAGAACTTCGTCTTCATAAAAAAGCTTCCCCTGATATTCCACCTTCTGCCAGCGTTCTGCGTAAAGATCGTCAGGTAAATAAATGGGGCAAAGAAGCTGACAACGACCAGGTCCCTGTGCAGTGAAGCTATTTTCAATTTCTAGACGATTCAATTCCTGCAAGGCAAATTTCAACGAATCTGCACCGCGGGTAAACGCCTCCGTCATAGTCTCATTGTACGACCGTTGCGCCAACCCGCAAGCCAAGTTCCTCTGCGACGTCGGGATATAAGTCCCTCTTGATCCCACCTGCTTGCTATTCTCTGCCACATGAAAATACTGATATGAACCTCGGTGGGGCGAAACCCGAAGACGACCTATCGGGAAGGTCTTAAGCGTCGCACGAATTTTCTTTGCAGCCCCCTCCATTTCACGGATGCACGATTCCAACAGCGGCATAATCTTCGGAAAAGACATCTTCTGAATTTCCATACTTCTCATTTTTCCTCCAAACAAAAAAAGCTGCACTTTCTAGGCACCCAAAATCCAGTTCGCAAACCGTTATGGGGATATAGAAAATGCAGCTTAATTGACAAATAATTTGTCGTTTAATCTGGTATGGGTAATATAAAAAAAACGGGTCGCAACCGTTAAGCTGCGAACCGTTTTAATGGCTAGATCCTTCGCCTTTCGGCTCAGGATGACACCTAAGACAATTATGCCTTGTTCAGACGATCCTGGATCATGTCGATGATGTCGTTCAGTTCCTTCGGAAGGTGAGCGCCGAACTTCGGATAGTGATTTTCCTTAACGTCAGCGAGTTCCTTCTTCCAGCCTTCAACATCAACGGAAGTGATGGCAGGGAGAGTCTTCTTGTAGCATTCAGCGAGGCCTTCAACATTGAGGGCGCCGTCTGCCGGCATCAGACCAATCGGGGTTTCCTTAGCATTGTCAACGCCGTTGCAACGGTCGAAGATCCAAGCGAGGACGCGGCTGTTGTCGCCGTAACCCGGCCACATGAAGCCACCCGGAAGTTCTGCATTGTCAGCGTCCTTACGGAACCAGTTGACGTAGAAGATCTTGGGGAGCTTGTCTTCGGTAGACTTCTTACCGATTTCGATCCAGTGCTTGAAGTAGTCACCCATATTGTAGCCGCAGAACGGGAGGATTGCGAACGGGTCGCGACGGATCTTACCGACTTCAGCAGCGTTAATGGTGGAAGCAGCGGTGATTTCGGAACCAACGATGGAGCCGAGGAACACGCCGTGGTTCCAGCTCAGGGACTGGTGAACCAGAGGAATGGTGGACGGACGACGACCGCCGAAGAGGATTGCGGAGATCGGAACGCCTGCCGGATTTTCCCATTCTTCAGCAATGCAGGGGCACTGATATGCCGGAGCGGTGAAGCGAGCATTGGGGTGAGCCATTTCTTCGCCCTTCGGAGCCTTGTCCTTGGGGAGAGCGTCACGGGTATTGCCCTTCCAGTCAACCAGCTTGCCAGTTGCAGGATAGCCGATACCTTCCCACCATACGTCGCCATCTTCAGTGAGTGCGCAGTTGGTGTAGATGGTGTTCTTTTCAGCAGAGATAAGAGCGTTCTTGTTGGATTCTGCGGAGGTGCCCGGAGCAACGCCGAAGAAGCCAGCTTCAGGGTTGATAGCGTAGAGACGGCCATCAGCACCAAACTTCATCCATGCAATATCGTCACCGATGGTTTCGACCTTCCAGCCCGGGATAGTCGGGATGAGCATAGCGAGGTTGGTCTTACCGCAAGCAGACGGGAATGCGCCAGTTACGTACTTAACTTCGCCCTTCGGGTTGGTGAGCTTGAGGATGAGCATGTGTTCAGCGAGCCAGCCTTCGTCGCGAGCGAGAACGGTAGCGATACGGAGAGCGAAGCACTTCTTGCCGAGCAGAGCGTTTCCACCGTAACCGGAACCGTAGGACCACACGAGGTGTTCTTCCGGGAACTGGGAGATGTACTTGAATTCAACGTCAGCGCAGGGCCAGATGCCGTTGTCCTTTTCGCCGTTGTTGAGCGGCTTACCAACAGAGTGGAGGCACGGAACGAAGTCAGCGTTCGGGTCAGCATTGAAGATATCGAGAACCTTCTTGCCGGCGCGAGTCATGATGTCCATGTTGAGAACGACGTATTCGGAGTCAGTGATTTCGATACCGTTCTTGGAGATTGCAGAACCGAGGGGGCCCATGCAGAACGGAATCACGTACATGGTACGGCCGTGCATACAACCCTTGTAGAGACCGGACATGGTCTTCTTCAGTTCAACCGGGTCGATCCAGTGGTTGGTCGGACCTGCGTCTTCTTCCTTAACAGAAGAGATGAAGGTACGGGATTCAACACGAGCCACGTCAGACGGGAGAGAACGGAACAGGTAGCAGTTTTCCTTCTTAGCGAGCTTAGTAGCGAGACCAGCGTCAACGCACTTCTGCATAAGAGTGTTGTATTCTTCAACGGAACCGTCGGTAACAACAACGTTATCCGGTTCGCACATTGCGATGACTTCTTCAACCCAAGCCTTGATCTTCGGGTGCTTGATGTCGTTCAGAGTAAGAGACATTATGAGCTCCTATTTGGTTAATGTTAAGGCGACCTGGACACGTTTTGCGCACAATTCGCCCTTTCGAGAATTTTCGAACGCTGAAAATGTATAAAAAAATCGGGTACGTCAAACGAGTTTTTTGTGAAAATGTGAGAAAAATCCTGTCCCGACCGCCCCCTGCAGTACGAGCCGAACCTATCGCATCCCCGTTTTAAAGTCTACTATTCCTGTATGAAATAAAAAATCTTACAAAAAAATTATTGTTTTTTCGCAAGAATCTCCCATTTTAGGCGAAAAATTGATAGATTAGGCAAGTAAATTTTTTCAAGCCATCTAACTACACGAGGCAATATGAGCTGGTCCTATTCTAGAGAACACCAGAAAAACATTCTCTGCATGATCATGGCCGGTGGCCAGGGCAGCCGTCTGCAGCCCCTCACCCGCGACCGTGCAAAGCCTGCCGTTCATTTCGGCGGTACTTACCGTATTATCGACTTCGTTCTGAACAACTTCATCAACTCCGGCATCTTCAAGATCAAGGTTTTGACCCAGTTCAAGTCCGACTCTCTGAACAAGCACATTTCTGCTGCCTGGAACCTGAACGCCAGCCTGGACCAGTACGTGGACCTGGTTCCCGCCCAGATGCGTACCGGCGATGACTGGTATAAGGGAACTGCTGACGCAATCTTCCAGAACATCAACCTGATTACTGACGAACGTCCGGACCTGGTGGCAATCTTCGGTGGTGACCACATCTATAAGATGGACATCAACCAGATGATCGACTTCCACCTGTCCCGCGCAGCCCTCCTGACTATCGCCGCCATTCCCGTTCCGGTTTCCGAAGCTAGCGAATTCGGCATTATCGAAGTGGACCAGGACAACCGTATGATCGGTTTCGAAGAAAAGCCCAAGAATCCCAAGGAAATGCCGGGCAATCCGGGTTACTGCCTGGCTTCTATGGGCAACTACATCTTCACCAGCAAGTTCCTTGTACGTGAATTGATGAAGGGTGCAGAAAGCGGCGCTACCGACTTCGGCAAGCACATCATTCCGGCCCTCTACAAGGACTATCCGGTCTACGTCTACGACTTCAACACCAACATCGTTCGCGGCGAACAGTCCCGTACCAAGGGTTACTGGCGCGACGTGGGTACTTTGGACGCCTTCTTCGAAGCGAACATGGACCTTTGCTCCGAAAATCCGCCGTTCGATCTTTACAACAACTACTGGCCTATCCGTACCTTCAACTGGAACCAGCCTCCTGCACGATTCTTCGCAGGCGATAACGAAGCTCATCAGGGCGCAGCTATTGACTCCATCGTGTCTTCCGGCTGCATCATCGGTGGCGGTACCGTGGTCAAGAGCATCCTCTCTCCGGGCGTATCCATCCAGAAGGACGCCATGGTCGAAGAAGCAATCCTCTTCCCCAACGTGACTATCGGCCCGGGCGCAAAGGTTCGCAGAGCCATTATCGAAAAGGGTCTGCATATTCCGGCCGGTTTCGAAATCGGCTACGACCTGGAACGCGACCGCAAGCTGTTCCACGTGACCGAATCCGGCATTGTGGTTCTCGCCAAGGACACGATTATTAAAGCTTAAAGGTTAAAGGTTAAAGGTTAAAGGTTAAAGAATGCCCCGCGAAAGCGGGGCTTTATTCGTTTAATCGCTGCTGCCGGAGCTGCGAGAGCTACCCCCGCGTGGGCTCCATAAAAAGAAAAAAGAACGGTTCTTCGAGCCTACGGACAAGAGGCGAAAGGATTTCTCTAAAGAAAAATTTCTAACTTTTTAGCGTATGAGTGAAGATGTAACAAGCACACTTTCCCAAAAGGTGCAAGATATTGCAAAGTCCCCCAAGTATCGCGGGGCAATCTTCCAGATCGAGGCCGACGAAAAGGGCCTGGCACTGGTGGATGTGAAGGAAGCAAGTCTCAAGGTCTACCTGATGATCGACCCGGACTGCGACAAGATTCTCGAAACACGTTTCTTTACCTATGGCGGTCCGGTATTCACGGCCCTGGCAGACACATTCTGCAAGAAGATCCAGATGGTGACTGTAGACGACGCCTGCAAGATTACCGCAGAATCTATCGAAGAAGAATTGCGAGACGTTCCCGAAGTTCGAGCCATTGCAGCAGACGCTCCTGAAATCGGTCAGATGAACAAGCTGATTGCAAGAATTCTTGAGGAATACCCCGAGAAGAAGGCTACAGCCATCATCATCCGCGAAAAGATGGAACGCATCAAGTACCGCACCCAGACCGCAGAAGGTCGAGCCGAAGCCGATGCCGAATGGAACGCCATGACCAAGATCCAGCAGATCGAAAAGATCGAGGAATGGCTCCACAAGTCTGTCCGCGGAACGCTGCAGGGCGACGGTGGCGACCTCGAAATTCTGGACCTGGTAGACGGCAACCGCCTGAAGATCCGTTTCCAGGGAGCATGCGCCGGCTGTGGTAGTGCCATGGGCGGAACCTTGTTCTACATCGAAGACGAACTAAAGAACAATGTCTATTATAATCTGGTTGTAGAACCCGAAGACCCCCTGGATAACATCAACCCGGATGCCTCCGTATTCGGCGGTGAACCTTCTGAAACCTAAAGGTTTCAATTATGAATTACGAAGTACGAGATATAGGCTTTCACAAGTGCGGCAGCGCCGTCAAACAAAATCTCATAATTCATAATTTATAACTCATAATTTTATTAACTAACCCCCAAAGAGGATAATATGTCTGAAGAACTGAATCTCAAATTCGTTGACCCGGTACCCATGCGCTATGGTGAAAACTCTCACCAGTCCGCCGTGTTCTACCGCGACCCCACTTGCACCGAAGCTAGCCTGGCTACCGCTAAGCAGCACTGGGGCAAGGAACTGTCCTACAACAACATTGTTGACGCAGACGCAGCCCTGGAAATGGCTCGCGAATTTGCAGGTTCCAATGCAGTCGTGATCGTTAAGCACATGAACCCCTGTGGCCTGGCTACCGGCGAAAACCTCCGCGAAGCTATGGAAGCTGCATGGGCAGGTGATCCGGTGTCCGCTTTCGGTTCCGTGATCGCTGTTACCTCCAAGGTTGACCTGAACACTGCCGAATTCCTCAAGGGCAAGTTCGTGGAAATCCTCCTCGCTCCGGCATTCGACGACGACGCTCTCGAATTCCTGAAGAACAAGTCCAAGGACATCCGCCTCCTGGAAGTTGGCGAAATCAAGAAGGCCACCACTTGCAAGGTTTACAAGCATGTGATCGGCGGTATGCTGGTTCAGGATCGCGACGTTGACGTTTACGAAAAGTTCGAAACCGTTACCAAGGCTCAGTTCCCGAAGAACAAGGAAGACCTGGCCCGCTTCACCTGGATCGTTACCAAGCACACCAAGTCTAACGCCATTGTCATGGGTTACGAATACAAGCCCGGTTACTTCCAGATCATGGGTCTTGGCCCCGGTCAGCCCAACCGCATCGACTCCAACCTCCGCCTCTGCCAGCCCCGCGTTCGCGACAACGTGGCCCGCATGGAAGAAGCCAAGGAATTCTTCGACGCCGAAGGCAAGCTGATCAACGAAGCTGGTCTCAAGGCTCTGGAAGCCAAGGTGTTCAGCGAAGTCGTTATGGGCTCCGACGCCTTCTTCCCGTTCCCGGATAACGTTGAAGCCGCTCACGACGCTGGCGTTCGCTACATCGTGCAGCCGGGTGGTTCCAAGAAGGACGACCTGTCTATCGAAATGTGCGACAAGTTCGGCATGGCCATGGTCTTCACCGGCATGCGTCACTTCCGCCACTAATTTCATTAATCAGTTGCGTCGCCTCGTGCGGCGCGACTCTTTCGAATTTTTAATAGGTATCCATGATTCCAGTATCCCAAAGGGAAGCAAACCAGAAAGAAAAAGATTTGTACTACGCTGTACTTTCTTTTTTGAAGAAGATTCGTAAGGCCGGCAAGACAACCGACAAGGAATGGAACGAATACCGCTCCAGTCTAAAGGGTATCGCCGCTAACTCCGACATGGGCCGCGCCGCAGACATGTGGACTATGGACAACCTGGACCAGTTCCAGCCCGACAAGTCTCAGCTTCCTCCCCTAAACGACATGGAAACCATCGCACGGGTTTCGCCCGAATTTCTGTCCCAGCTGATGGAAGCACTCTATTACGGCATGCTGAACATCACCCAGGCCAATATGATTTCTGATGAAATCCAGGATGCTGATCCAGATTGCGTCACCTCGGCATCTCTCGAAGAACTTCTTGTGAAGCTCTGGATCGGAAACGCCAAGACTTACAGAAAAATGGTGATGAACTAATGACTCAGAAAGTTCGTGTGATTGGTGGCGGTCTCGCCGGTTGTGAAGCCGCATTGCAGTTGGCAAGCCGCGGTTTTGACGTTCACCTTTATGAAATGCGCCCGGTAAAGCCTACCCCCGCCCATCGTGACGGCCACTTGGCCCAGCTGGTCTGCTCCAACAGCTTTAAGGCCCTCGGTGTCACAAGTGCCCACGGACTTCTGAAACAGGAACTGAGAATGCTGGGCAGTTTTCTCATGGAATGCGCCGCCGAAGCAGCCGTTCCCGCAGGCGATTCCTTGACCGTAAATCGCGACATCTTTAGCGAACTGGTAGAAGCACGCATCGCGGCCTGCCCAAACATTACCATGCACCGCGAAGAAGTGACGTCGCTTGAAGGCGACTGCCCTACCCTAGTGGCCGCAGGCCCCCTAGCCAGCGATACTCTAGCCGACGATATTTTCAAGCGTCTAGGCAGCGACCGTCTGCACTTTTACGACGCCATCGCTCCCGTGGTAGAAACCGACTCCATCGACTTTGACCACGCCTTCTATATGAACCGCTGGGAAAAGGGCGAAACCGCAGACTTCATCAACTGCCCCCTAGATCGCGAAACCTACGAGAAATTCGTGGCCGCCCTTGTGGACGCAGAATCTGTGGAACCCCGCCCCTACGAAAAGCACGAACTGTTCGAAGGCTGCCTGCCTGTAGAAGAACTGGCCCGCCGCGGTTACGAAACTTTGCGCCACGGTCCCATGCGCCCCATCGGTCTGGGCCTTGGCAACAACGGCAAACTTTGGTACGCTGTAATCCAGCTCCGCGCCGAAAACAAGCAGAAGACTTTGTACAACATGGTAGGCTTCCAGACTCGCCTCAAGTGGGGCACCCAGAAGGAAATCTTCACCATGGTGCCGGCCCTGAAGAACGCCAACTTTGCACGCCTGGGCTGCATGCACCGCAACACCTTCATCGATTCACCCAAGTTCCTGGACAAGACTTTGCGCCTGCGCCCGGAACTGGAATGCGCCAAGGATATTCCGCCTACTTGGTTTGCCGGCCAGATTACAGGTTCCGAAGGTTACACCGAAGCAGTTGCCACCGGTTTGTACGCCGCATGGAACATGGCACAGACGCTGTTGCACGGCGCCGCCGACCCGCTGCCGGATGAAAGTTGCATCGGTGCCCTGATGAACCGCCTGGTAGAAGAAAACGAAGATTTCCAGCCCATGAATTTCAACTTCGGCCTCCTCCCCCATCACGAAGGCCTGAAGAAAAAGAACAAGAAGGAAATTCTTGGAGCCGCTGCAGAACGCGCTGTGCGCCAGTGGATCGCAGACCGCACCATCGGCAACGCAAGGTTTATTAACCCGCAAGCCGACGAGGAATGCGAAGGTTAATTCTTTTGAATAAAGCCATCATCTTCGTACTTGGTTTACTGCTTTCGTACGCATCGGCGTTCGCTAGTTCGGACCATGAACAGAATATCAGCATAAGCTATGGTTATTTCAATCTCAATGCTATGGCTATTGTGTCTGGCAACATAATATCACATGCTTTCGATAAAGATTTCGAAGATGAAGAAGTAGACTTTATAACGGCAAGTTCATTCAACATTGCCTACGGATTTGAAGTCGGAAAACTTCTTGAAACCGGTGGTTTCCTGACTTACGCATACGTCGCAAATGATATCAATATGCATACCATTTCGCTCATGCCCAAGGCAAAGTTCAATTGGGTCAACAAGACAGATTTTCGTTGTTACTCCCAGTTGGCATTCGGGGTCGCCACAATTTTTGACAGTGACACATTTGATGTTGAAGCTGTATTCCACATCTCTTTAATCGGCTTCGAATTCGGATTAGACACATCATTCTTCTTTGAACTTGGTGCTGGACAAGTCGGATCATTTTCTGCCGGCGTAAAATTCAGCTTATAAAAAAGGCTCCCTCGAGGGGAGCTTTTTTCTTATGCCATTCGCAGCACTTTGCGTTCATTGCAGATTTAGCCCATGCGGATCATAGTGCGATCAATGTCTGCAATTTTTCGGGCACCGCACATGTACATGGTGTCCTCAAGTTCAGCCTTGATTTTATCCAGGTAGCATTCAATGCCTTCCTGACCGCCGCCGTAGTAAGAAATCAGCACTGGGCGGCAAATGAGGCAGGCGTCTGCGCCCATAGCGAGAGCTTTAAAAACGTCCAGGCCAGAGCGGATTCCGCCATCCACGAGGATTTTGGTCTGGTGAGTTGCGCCGGAAGTTGCACCCGCTGCGCGACTTGCCGCGTTGGCACCCTTAACAGCGGCGACGATTTCCGGAAGAACCTCGGCGGTAGCGGGCGTATCCGACAGAACACGACCACCATGATTAGAAACGATGATGGCATCGGCACCGGCTTCCATGGCCTTCAGGGCGGTACGTGCGCTCATGATGCCCTTGACAATAAAGGGAACCTTGGCATAAGCCTTCAATTCCTGCAGATCTTCGATAGTCTTGGTTCCGCCACCCTTGCCGTTAAAAGTCTTTAAGTGCGGAAGGCCTGCGCTATCCACCACCACACACATGGCCTGCGGTAAGCAATCCTTATACAGGTCCATCAAACCCATGATACCTTCGTTGGTTCCCGGATTGAAAACAGGAATTCCATTGTTCCCATGAGCCTTGCCCGATTCAATGGCACGGTCCCAAATACGCTGGTCGCGGCCATTGCCGTAGGCATGGAAAATTCCACGAGTCTCGCAGGCGGCCATGCACTTTTCGTTGAAATCCGCCACGTCGTCGGTGGGGTTAAACTGCATGGCAATAGACCCGATAGGAGCCGTAATCAAAGGGAAACTCAACTTCAATCCCAGCAAATTGGTGCTGGTATCGATAGGTGTATTGGGCACGAAAGTGTCCACATTCAGCTTGATCTTTTTCCAAGCATTATAGTTATCGTTAGCACCGTTTCCCGGAGCCTTGGAGCCAGGGCCCGGCATAGTGTTCTTGCAGGCCAAACCGTTGCAGACAGGGCAAACCTGGCAATTGGGGCCAATGTTCTTGCGGGCGTTTTCCAAAACTTCTGAATAATTCATAAAACCTCTAACGAACAGAAGAACCCTCTAAAGCCTTCTTCCGGCGCAAACCCTCATTAACAGAAACAGTGTCACCACTTTCACACACAAAATGCTTAATGGCCCCATCCGACACAATATGATCCATATCGCAATAACCAACAGTACGCTGCAAAGCATCGAAAGTCGAGCCCACATACTTGATGCTGCAAGTCTCATTCTTCTTGCCCTTGGCCGACAAGTCGCAATACCAATGATTAAAATCAAAATAGCTCAGGTGAATTTCTTTTTCGTTGTAAATCGTTTCACCAAGACAAATATCGTTGCATTCCTGCAAGTCATCGATATAACGAACGATATTCTCTTCGCATTCAGAATACGCCCTGCCAGACAGACGCTTCACATTAAAAACAGGATCGCAATGATAAGCCGGATCGGCACAAACTCCATTGCAAGAGTCGCCAGTACTATCAGAGCATGCCCCCACCAAAACGGCAAACGAAGCAAAGCAAATACCCAATAAAATCTTATTCATACCGCCAATATATAAAATATCGACCAATCAAAAAAAAGCAGACACGGAATCCAAGCTTATTAAATGGGTGGACGTCAAAATAACAAGCGCTAACTATAAAATAAAAGGTGATGGTTTAAAGTCATCACCATATTAGCCTCCAGGAGCAAGATTTCGTCGGTATACCCTTCAAAAGATACATCTTTTGCGAAGTCCTTGTTTACGTGTTAGCCATAGAACCCTAAAAAGGAATTCTATGAATAAAACGAAAAGAAATATTCGCAAGGTTGCCATCCCGGCAGAATTCATCGGCCA